>DATKBQ010000615.1:0-8508 GCA_035546375.1 Planctomycetota bacterium
TCCAGACGATGCTCGAGGAGCTGGAGCGCTACGAGCGCGACTTCGGCGACGGCCGGGCAGCGCGCCCGCGCTACGACGAGGACGGGGACAAGAAGCTCGAGGCGATGCAGAACACGCCCGACACGCCGAAGTCCCTGGCCGAGGCGCTGATCGACCAGCTGGCCTTGATCGAGCTCGATCCGCGCGGGCGCCGGATCGCCGAGTACCTGATCTGGTCCTTCGACGAGCGCGGCTGGCTCGAAGAGCCCCTGGAGGAGATCGCCGCCGAGTGCGAGGTCGAGGGCGCGACGCTCGAGGAGGTGCAGCACGTCCTGTTCCAGCTGCGCGCCGCGATCCACCCGGGGCTCGGCGCGCGCGACCTGCGCGAGTGCCTCCTGCTCCAGCTCGAGCACAGCCACGTCGAGGCGCCGCTCGTGCGCATCCTGATCGAGCAGTACCTCGAGGACATCACGACCAACCGCCTGCCGCGCATCGCCAAGGCCACCGGGCGCAGCCTCGAGGAGGTCAAGCACGCGTTGGAGGTGATCCGCACGCTCGACCCCAGCCCCGGCGCCGAGTACGGCGACACGCGCGCGGCGGTGATCGTCCCCGACGTCATGGTCGAGGAGGTGGACGGGCGCTACGAGGTGCGGCTGACGCGCTCGCGCGTGCCTGAGCTCACGCTGAGCCCCGCCTACCGCCAGCTCCTCTTGCAGGCGCGCAAGGGCGACGGGGTGCAGGAGTGGGTCAAGAAGCGCGTCGAGAGCGCGCGCTGGTTCATCGACGCCATCCAGCAGCGCCAGAGCACCTTGCAGCGCACTGCGAACTGCATCTTCGAGCGCCAGCGCGAGTTCCTGGACAAGGGCGTGCGCGCGCTGAAGCCCCTGCGCATGCAGGAGGTGGCCGACGAGGTCGGGGTCCACATCTCGACCGTCAGCCGCGCCGTGTCCGGCAAGTACGCGCAGACCCCGCGCGGGATCTTCCCGTTGAAGTTCTTCTTCACCGGCGGCACCGAGCGCGAGACCGGCGGCGTCGCGAGCCAAGCCTCCATCAAGCAACGCATCGCCGAGCTGGTCGCCCAGGAGGACCACGGCGCGCCGCTCTCCGACGACCAGCTCGCGGCGCTGCTCGAGGAGCGCGACCGGGTCAAGATCGCGCGAAGGACAGTGACCAAGTACCGCAAGGCGCTCTCGATCCCCTCCTCGAGCCAGCGGCGAGTCTTCTGACGCCGGGCGCGCGCCCTGGAGCCGCCGCGAGGAGCCGCTCGCACCCGCCTGCGCTTCGCCGCGCGCCCGTGAACGCGTCTCGGCGCCGCGAAGCCGCGCCGAACCGCCCGCGGCTCCTTCACCCCCCTTCAGCCTGCACCTATACTCCTCCACCCTCCTGCGATCACAGCACCCCCGAGCACCACCACTCCACCACCATGGGCGTCAAGGCCACCGAGCTCCGCAAGGGCACCGTCATCGAGCAGGACGGGCAGCTCCTCCTGATCACCGAGTACCACCACCACACCCCGGGAAATCTTCGGGCGATCATCCACATCAAGACCCGCAACCTGTCCACGGGGACGGCGGGGCAGATGCGTTTGGGCTCCAGCGACGTGCTCGAGGTCGCCTACCTGGACAAGAAGAACGCCGAGTACCTCTACCGCGAGGCGAACGGCGACTACGTGTTCATGGACACTACGACCTACGAGCAGTTCCACCTGAGCGAGGAGCTGGTCGGCGAGCGCATGGGGTACGTGAAGGAGAACACGCAGTGCACGGTGACGTTCCACGGGACGACGCCGCTCGGGGTCGAGCTGCCGGCGACGGTGGTGCTGGAGGTGACCGAGGCCGAGCCGGCGGTGCGCGGGAACACGGCCACGAACGTGAAGAAGGAGGCGGTGGTCGAGACCGGGATGAAGGTGAAGGTGCCGAGCCACGTGTCGGTGGGTGACAAGGTCAAGATCCGGACGGAGGATGGGGAGTTCTTGGGGAGGGCGTAGGGGCGGGGGCGGGGTGGGTTAGATGACCGCGCTGAAGACGAAGAGATAGGCGGTGCAGGGGCGCGCTTCGCGCGCTTCGGCGGCCGAGTACGGCCGCCGGATTCCGTGCGCTCAAGCGGCCGAAGACGGCCGCTTATCGCGCCCGGAATTCAGGTGGAAGAGCTTCGCGCCCGAATGGCGGAAGCAAGCCGGGTGGTTGAGCTTGGAGGCGCGTGCCAGGGGCGAGTTCTTCGCGAGGGAGGTCGATCCCAGGCGAGCCACGACCTCGAATTCGCCCTCTACTCCCTCACGTAGACCTGCACATCCCGGTCCCGCGGTGTGAGTCGCACCCGGAACTCCTTCACCAGCCTGCACTGCTCCAGCATCCGCTCCAGGTCCCGGCGCTCCTTTTGGTCCCACCAGTCCTCGAAGCTCTCGCGGTGGATCACGAACCAAGTCCTCCGCTCGTGCCGCGCCCACTGGCTCGGCACGAAGGTCGTGTACGGCGTCAAGTGCGCGACCGCCTCCGGCTGGCGCAGCTCGCTCTTCTGCGGCGCGAGGTAGTACTCCCCCACCACCGCCGACATCCCCACCACTAGATCTAGCGGCCCGCGCTCCTCCCACACGTAGGCGTACGCCTCGCGCCAGCGCGGCCGGTCCCCGTGGCGCACCGCGAAGTACAGCCACGAGTCCGCGGCCATCGGCACGGCCAAGAGCGCGAGGTACCACCATCGCACCCCGCGCTCCCGCTCGCGCACCAGCGGCGCCGTCGCCAGCACGGCCACCCACGGCAGGAGCGCGAAGACGTACTGCGCCGAGACGACGACGAAGGCCGAGGCACACATTGCGAGCAGCGCGACCTGGACGCACACCAGCGTCACGACCACGTCGAGCCTCGAGCGGCGCCGCCAGCCGAGCCATGCGCCGAGCGCGGCTCCGGCCAGGAGCCACGGCGTCATGTGCCAACCGCTGGTCAGCGCGAAGTGCTGCGCGCCCCTCACGGCCCGCTCGCCGAGCTCGCCCCAGTCCTGCCACCAAGTCCCCTTGGCCTCTCGATAGCGGCGCCACACATCCAGGCCCCAGACCCCGAGCAGCAGCGCGCAGCCCGCGCCGAGCAGGAGGAACAACCAGCGCGGGAGCCGGCTCGGCCCCATTCCGCTCACGAGCGAGAGCAAGAGCGGCGCGAGCACCAGCGCAGGCACCAAGAGCGCCGCCGAGGGGTGGGCGAAGCCCGCGAGCGCCGCCAGGACGAGACCCGCCACCAGCAGCCAGGCGCGCTCCTGCAACAGGCCGCGCAGCCACGCGCCGCCGCCCGCGAGCGCCAGGAACTGGGCCATCGAGTACGAGCGCGCGTTCTGGGCCCAGAAGAGGTGCCAGGTGCTCGCGGCGACGAGCAGCGCGGCCGCCGCGGCGCGCGTGCGTCCGGCGGCGGGGGCGAAGGCCCAGAAGGTGGCTCCGACGGCGAGCCAGCCGAACAGGGCCGGCACCAGGCGCAGGGTCAGCTCGTCGGTGCGGCCGAGGAGGCGGATCGCCAGCTCCGTCGCCCAGTAGCCGAGCGGGTAGCGCGGCAGCGGGCCGGGCGCGCGCGCGTCATGCAGGGTGTGCACCTCGTCGATCCACAGGCCCCAGTCGCCCAGGCGCAGGAACACGGCGAGCCCGCCGACCAGGGCGGCGGCCAGGACCCAGCGCCAAGCCCGGCCCTCCTCCGGCGCGGAAAGCCGGGGCGCCGGCAAAGGTCGGGCGAGGGGGAGCGCAGGGGACACTCCAGGAGCGTTCCAAAGCCTGCCGACGAAGGCAACGGGCACGCTATGCTGGGACGTGGACCGCCCGCGAGCCCTCCCCCCCATGGATCCGGCGAACACGGCGAGAGCCGCGGGTGCGGCGCCGACTCCGAAGCCCGGCCGCTGCCGCCTGGCGGCCGCGGTCGTGGCCCTCGTGCTCTCGACGGGCTGCGTGGAGCTCGGCCGCGCCCCGGGAGTGCTCGTCGCCTCCACCCCGCCGGGCGCGCGGATCGTGGTCGACGGGAAGGACTCGGGCTTCGTCACGCCCGCCCACCTGGGCCTCTCGCGCGACGACCACCGCCTCGACATCGTGCTCCCCGGCTACCAGACGGCGAGCGTCCGTGTCGATCCGACCCGCCGCTGGTGGCTGATCTACTGGCGCGAGGCCTACGTCAGCTCGAACACCTGGCGCTTCCCGCTGTGGCTGAACGCGCGCGACGGCTTCGCGCCGGTCAAGATCGAGCGCGACTTCGAGCCCGGGCGCATCCACGTCCCCTTGTTGCTCGCCGCCGAGCCGTGAGCAGCCAGCGCACTGCGGTCTTCCTCGATCGCGACGGCACGCTCGTGCGCGAGGTGCCGGGAGCCTTGAACGATCCGCGCCAGATCGAGCTGATCCCGGGCGCCGCGGAGGCGGTGGCGCGGCTCAACCGATCGGGCATCCCGGTCGCGCTCGTGACCAACCAGAGCGCCATCGCGCGCGGCTGGATGGACCACGAGCGCCTCGAGCGCGTGCACGCCGCGCTGGCCAAGGAGCTGGCCGCCCACGGCGCACGCCTCGACGCGATCGCCGTGTGCCCGCACCACCCCGACGAGGGCTTGGCACCCTACCGGCGCGCGTGCGGCTGCCGCAAGCCCGAGCCGGGACTCGTGCTCGAGGCCGCGGAAGCCCTCGGAGCCGACCTGGCGCGGAGCTGGGTCGTCGGCGACGCCGAGCGCGACCTCGAGGCCGGCCGCCGCGCCGGCGCGCGCGCCTTGCTCGTGCTCACCGGCAAGGGCCAGGGCGAAGCCGAGCGCCTGCGCCGCTCAGGCGCCGAGCCGACCTGCGCCGCGGATCTGGGCGCGGCCGTCGACGCGATCCTGAGCCAGAAAAGCAAACTTTGAGTCGTAGTCAAAGTTTCACTTTCTGGCGGCAGCGGTTCGTCTAGGGCAGATACCGCGCCACGACGTCCGACAGCCGGCGCGTCACGCCCAGCGGCAGCTTGCTCCAGGTCTCGCGCAGGACGCGCGTCCGCGGGTTGGAAGGCGTGAACGAAGGCGGCCGCCTGTCGCGCAGGAGGTAGAAGCGGTACTCGAGGTCGCGCGGCGCGAAGCCTTGGTGCTCCTTGAAGCGGAAGGCGCCCGAGTCCTTGCGGCTGCGGCCGAAGTCGAAGCGCCGCAATCCGCGCTCGACCGCCCACTCGCGCAGCGCCATGTACATGAAGTTGCTCGCGCTCCACTCGCGGTCCGCGCCGCGCGCAGTTCCGGCGTAGTAGGCGAGCAGCGTGTCGCGCCACTCGAAGGACATCACGCCTGCCAGCGGCTGGCTCCCCTTCTGCACCAGGTGCACGTGCACGCGCGGCCCGAACTCGCCGCACAGGGCCTTGAAGAGCGCCGCCGGCAGGCCGGGCGAGCCGAGCGAGCGCTTGTTCTCCTGGAAGAGCCGGTAGAAGTCCTCCAGGTACCACACGCCCTCGTTCAGGCGCAGGCCATGGCGTTCGCGCGCCTTGCGCGCCTCGGCGCGGGCCTTCTTCGGCATGCGCGCCAGGACCTCGGCTCGCTCGGCGGGCAAGTCCGCAATGAACGTTGCGTACAGCTCCGAGCGCGCCACGCGCGGGTGCTCGAGCGGCTCCTGGGCCTCGAGCGAGCGCAGCTCGAGCCGGCCGGCCCCCTCGGCCGCCCCGCGGCGCAGGGCCTCGGCGACCAGCCCGCGCTCGACGCCCGGCGCGTCGCCCAGCGGGCCGCCGTAGACCGCGTAGGGCATCGAGATCCAGGCCGGCGGGCCCCACAGGGCGGGCGAGCGCATCAAGGGCAGCACTCCGGCGACCTTCCCATCGCGCAGCGCCACGATGTCGCGCGGCGCGTGTCCCATGGCCTGCTCGACGGCGCGCCGCCAGCCCGCGGTGTGGAAGAAGGTGCCGCGCGGGTGGGCGAGCACGAAGTCGTCCCGCTCCGCGTCGTCCGCCGGGCTCGACGGGCGCAGCTCGAGCTCCGGCGCGGGCGCCCCGCGCGCCTGCACAGCCGGTGCACCGGCTCCGGCGACTCCGGGGACGCCGGACCGCTCCGCGGCCGGGCTCATTCGTAGAAGCGCTCGATCCGGTACTCGCGCAGGTTGCGCGCCTGGCTGTAGATGATGATCTCGCCCACCAGGCCGAAGCCGATGACCTGCACGCCCAGGATGAACAGCATCACGCCCAGCAGGAAGACCGGCCGATTGTAGAGCCCGGCGTCCTGGAAGATCCTCTGCCACGCGAGCCAGGTCAGGATGAACAGCCCCATGAACGAGAACAGCGCTCCCACCGAGCCGAAGAAGCGCAGGGGCTTCAGCGTGAACTTGGTCAGGAACATCACGCCCAGGACGTCGAGGAAGCGGCGCACGTAGACGCCGAGGCCATAGAAGCCTGCCGTGCCCCACTCCTTGAGGTGGCGCACCGGCACCTCGACCACGTCGTAGCCGTGGCGGTGGGCGATCACCGGCAGGAAGCGGTACATGTCCCCGTAGACCGAGACGCCCTCCAAGACCTCGCGGCGGATCGCGCGCAAATAGCAGTTCAGGTCGTGGAAGTCGCCGCGGATCATCTGGCGGATGACCCAGTTGAAGCAGGCCGATTGCAGCCGGTTGAGGACCGGGTCGACCCGCGGGCGGCGCCAGGGGGTGGCCATGTCGGCCCCGGCGTCGATCGCCGCGAGCATCGGCTCCAGCTCGACCGGGTCCACCTGCACGTACTGCGGCGAGGTGATGATCGTGCGCCCGCGCGCGCGCTCCAGCGCGGCCGAGAGGCACGCCGACTCGCCGAACGTGCCCTTGAAGGCGATCGTGCGCACTTTTGCCCCGTGCTCGCGCGAGAGCTCCTGCGCGCGCTGCCAGGCCGCGCCGCGCACGCCGTCGAAGACCAGGATGCACTCCCAGCTCCGCCCCTCGCGCTCCAGCTCGCCGCCCAGGGCCGCCACCACCTCCCCCACCTCGGCGTCGCCGGTCTCGACCGGCACGACGATCGTCACGTCGAGCTCGTGCTTCGCGCCCGCGCCGGTCTCCGGCGACACGGCCGGGGGCAGCTCGAGCAGCGGGACGCGCGGGGCCTCCATGTCAGTCGAGCTCGCTCAGGATCCGGTCGAGCACGCGCCGGCGGTGCATCCCCGAGGCCGTGACCGCGAGCTCGCTCAAGAGTCCCATGAGCACGAAGTAGAAGGCGAGCAGGAGGAAGAGCACGAACACGAACACGACGAACTGGGGCCACTCGTCCACCAGCTCGAGCGTGCGCCAGTTCACCGTGCCCATGAACAGGAAGAAGAGGCTGGCGCCGGCGAAGGGCAGCGAGAAAAGCCCGAAGTAGTGCAGCGGTCGGTGGGAGAAGCGCGAGATCATCTGGATCGCGAGCAGGTCGAGCAGCACCCGCACCGCCCGCTCCAGCCCGTACTTCGAGCGGCCGAACCGGCGCGGGCGGTGGTGCACGACCACCTCGGTGACGCGCGCGCCGCTGGAGCGCGACATGGCCGGCAGGAAGCGGTGCTGCTCGGCGTAGATCGGCAGGTTCTTCACCACCTGGCGGCGAAAGGCCTTCAGCGTGCAGCCGGTGTCGTGCACGCGCGTGCCGGTGACGGCCGCGACGAGGCGGTTGGCGAGCCACGACGGCACGCGCCGCAGGAGGTAGGCGTCGCGGCGGTCCTTGCGCCAGCCGGCGGCGATGTCCCAGCCCTCGTCGATCCGCGCCACCAGCTCGGGGATGTCGGCGGGATCGTTCTGCAGATCGCCGTCCATGGTGACGACGATCTCGCCGCGCGCCATCTCGAAGCCGGCGGAGAGCGCCGCCGTCTGGCCGAAGTTGCGGCGGAAGCACACGAGCTTCACCCGTGGATCCTCGGCGCGCAGCGCGAGCGCCGCGGCCAGGCTGCCGTCGCTCGAGCGGTCGTCGACGAAGATCAGCTCCCAGCTCCAGCCCCGGCCGTCCAGCGCCTCGCGCACCTCGCGGTAGAGCACCGGCAGGCTCTCCTCCTCGTTGTAGATCGGCACGACGACCGAGATGCGCGGCGCGGGGCCCATGGATGCACGTTCACGAAAACCTACCGCAGGCGCCTCGGCGGCCGGCAGTTTTTTCCCGGTCGCGCCGAGCGCGGCATCGCAGGAGCGGCTTCCCGCCCCCGCGCCTTGTGGTCGCCGATCGGGCCGATAGGATCGCGTCCGGAGGGGATGATGGGCCTCAGCACCGGAGCCGCGCGCTCGGAAGCGCCGCCGTACAAGATCCTCGTCGGCCCCGGGCCGCGCCTGGAGGGCATGGCCCAGCTGCTCGCCGCCCTCGCCTCGCGCCACGGCGCGCTCGCGCGCGTAGAGGAACTCGCCGACCTGGCCGAGCTGCTCACCGGCGCCCCCGAGGCCGGACACCTGGTGCTCGACGTCGATCATCTGCCTGCCGAGGACATCGGCTTCCTGCGCCGCTTCCTTGCGCGCCACCCCGGCTGGAAGCTGGTGCTGGTGGGACAGGATGCCGGCCGCCAGACCGCCCGGTCGGTGCTCGCGCTGCCGCGCACGCGGTGGCTGGCTTGGCCGCCGGACCTGGACCAGCTCCACGAGCTCGCCCGCGGGCCGGT
>DATKBQ010000616.1:0-2733 GCA_035546375.1 Planctomycetota bacterium
CGGCGACGGCGAAGACCTGCTCCAGCGAGTGCGCGACGAAGAGCACGGCCAGGCCGCGCGCGGCCAGCTCGCGCACTCGCGCCAGGAGCTCGCGCGCCTCGCGCGCGTCGAGGCTGGAGGTCGGCTCGTCGAGCACGAGCAGGCGTGCGTCGAGCTCCAAGGCGCGCGCGATGCACGCGAGCTGGCGCACGGCCGCGGAGCAGTCGCCGGCGGCGCGGCGCACGTCGATCGCGAGTCCAAGCTCGCCCAGGCGCGCCCGCGCGCGCTCCTCCATCGCGCGCCAGTCGAGGCCGAGGCCGCGCCGGGGATGGCGCCCGAGGAAGAGGTTCTCGGCGAGCGAGAGCCGCGGCACCAGGTCCAGCTCCTGGTGGACGGTCGCCACGCCCTCCTCCTGCGCCTCGTGGGGCGAGCGCGGGGCGTACGGCTCGCCGGCGAGGCGCATCCTGCCCGCGTGGGGCCGGACGACGCCGGTCAGGACCTTGATCAAGGTGCTCTTGCCCGCGCCGTTCTCGCCCACCAGCGCGTGGACCTCCCCCGCGGCGAGGTCCAGGTCGACGCGCTCGAGCGCGAGCACGCCGGGGAAGGCCTTGGAGAGGCCGCGCGCCTCGAAGAGCGGCGCGCCGGCGCGCGCGGCGCTCACGGGGCGCCTTCGACGCGCCACTCGAGGATCCCGGCGGAGGCCTCCGGCTGGAGCTCGACCTCGAGCCTCAGCGCGGCGGCCTCGACCGGCTCGAAGCCGACGCGGGCGTAGCGGTCGCGCTCGCTCGCGTAGCGGCTCGCGGGGTCCAGGCGGACCTCCTGCCAGGCGTCGCTCTCCACCGGACGCCACAGGAGCCGCCACGAGCGCGGCACGCGGCAGCTCCCGCGCCCGGTGTCGTCGAACCAGTAGACCGCCGAGCCGGCGAGGCGGCGCGGGCTCGCGAACTCGTACTGGACCCACTCGCGCGTGCCGCGGTGGTCCCAGAAGGTCATCCGCGGCAGGTCGTGGTCGCCCGACGAGCGCGGCTCGAGCCCGTCGAGGAGCGCGGCGAGCGTGTCGCCCCTCCAGCAATGGGAGGCCGACGCGCGCACCCCGTCGCGCTCGAGCGCGGCGCCCTCGCCGGGGAGCTCGGCCAGCTCCGGCGACTCCGGCAGCCAGACCACCATCTCGCCGCCCTCGCGGTTGTCCCAGAGGTGGTAAGGCACCGCCGTGAGCTCGACCTCGCGCGCGCGACGCCCGCCGTCCCCGCCGCTAGACTCGGGGGCGAGCGCGCGCCCGCGCAGCACGACCGCGCCGCCAAGGAGGCCCGGCTCGAAGCGCGCCTCGACCGGCGCGCCGCGCGGGAGCGCCAGGTTGCGCGCGTGCCCGCCGTTGTCGACGCCCTCGGCGCAGAAGACCACCGGCCCCCGCTGCAGCGCGACCCGGCCGCGGTCGGCCTCGACGCGCGGGTCGGCGTAAACGCGCTCGACCGGCATGTCGAGGAGCAGCACGACCTCGTCGCCGCCCGTCCAGGTGCGCGCGAGATCGATCCAGGCCGGGCCGCGGCGGCGATAGGAGCGCGTGCTCTCCGAGGTCATCACCGTGGCCTGCCGACACCAGCCGGGCAGCCGCAGGCGCAGCGTGAAGCGCATGGGCCGCTCGACGTCGACGTGGATGCGCACGCGGCCCGACCAGGGATATTCGGTCTCTTGGCGGACACCGACGGTCCCGGAGTCGAGCCGCACCTCGGCCTGGCTGCCCACGTACTGCGTGACGTAGAGCTCGTCGCCGCGGTGCGCGTAGATGCGCTCGCCGATGGCCGGCAGGTAGCGAACCAAGTTGGTGGGACAGCACGAGCAGTCGAACCAGGGCACGCGGTGGTGATCGCCGCGGGAGCCGAGCGGGTTGTCGTAGAAGAACCGCTCGCCGCACAGCGAGACGCCCGAGAGCAGCCCGTTGTAGAGCTCGCGCTCGACGACGTCGGCGAAGCGCGCCTCGCCGCCGGCGAGCAGCATGCGCTGGTTCCACAGCGCCATCCCGATCGCCGCGCAGGTCTCGGCGTAGGCCGTGTCGTTCGGCAGGTCGAAGGGGACGGTGAAGCCCTCGTTCGACGCCGAGGGTCCGATGCCGCCGGTGACGTACATCTTGCGCTCGACCACGTCGCGCCAGATCGATTCCAACGCTTCCACGAGCTGCGGATCCCCGTCCAGGGCCGCGAGGTCGGCCATGGCGCAGTAGAGGTACATCGCGCGGACGGCGTGTCCGGCGACCTCGCGCTGCTCGCGCACGGGCAGGTGGTCCTGGGCGTATTCCCCGAAGGGCTCGCGGCCGGCGGCGCTGCCGCGCTGGTCGACGAAGAAGGCCGCCAGGCGCCGGTAGCGCTGCGCCGACTCGTGCGGCACCTCGCGCGCGAGGCGCAAGAGCGCCAGCTCCAGCTCCTGGTGCCCCGGCGGATCGAGCCGCTTGCCGGGCCCGAACTCGCGGTCGATCAGGTCGGCGAAGCGCACGGCGACGTCGAACAGCTCGCGCTTCTGCGTAGCGTGGCGGTAGGCGACCGCGGCCTCGATCAGGTGCCCCGCGCAGTACAGCTCGTGCCCGTGGCGGATGTTCTTCCAGCGCTGGTCGGGCCGCTTCAGCGTGACGTAGGTGTTGAGGTATCCGTCGGGCCGCTGCGCGGCCGCGATCTTGGCGATGATCGCGTCGGCGCGCCGCTCGAGCTCCGGATCGGGCACGCTGCGCAGGGTATAGGCGATCCCCTCGAGGACCTTGTAGAC
>DATKBQ010000617.1:0-2262 GCA_035546375.1 Planctomycetota bacterium
GGGAAGCGCTCGGTCGAGCTGGCGCCGTAGAAGCCGTCGACGCCGCGGGTGCGCTGCAGCACGTGGTCGGCGTCCTCGGGCATCGCGATCGGGCCGCCGTGGCACAGGACGAGCACGTCGCCGCGCTGCTCCTTGCAGGCGTCGGCGATCTCCTGGATGCGGCGCACGCAGTCGTCGAGCGGCTTGACCGTCTTTGCCCCGATCGTCCCGCCGCTGGTGCAGCCCATGTGGGCGACGACGATGTCCGCGCCGGCGTCGACCATCTGCCGCGCCTCGTCCACGTTGAAAACGTAGGGCGTCGTCAAGAGGTCCATCTCGTGCGCGAGCGCCACGATCTCGACCTCCTTGTCGTAGCCCATCCCGGTCTCCTCCAGCGTGGCGCGCAGCTCGCCCTCGATCAGGCCCACGGTCGGGAAGTTCTGGATCCCGGCGTAGCCGAGCTCGGCCAGCTCGCGCAGGAACAGCCGCGGCATCATGAACGGGTCGGTCCCACACACCCCGGCCAGGACCGGCGTGCGCTGCACGACCGGCAGGATCTCGAACGCCATCTCCTTGACGATCTGGTTCGCGTTCCCATACGGCATGAGGCCCGCCGTCGAGCCGCGTCCTGCCATGCGGTAGCGGCCGGAGTTGTAGACGATCAAGAGATCGATCCCGCCGGCCTCCTCGCTCTTGGCCGAGAGGCCGGTGCCCGCCCCGCCGCCGAGGATCGGCTCGCGCCGCGCGATCTTCTCGCGGAAGCGCTGCAGGATCGCGGCGCGCGAGTTGTCGACCGCCTCCCTTCTCCGGGGCTGCATCGCGCCCATCATCGCGCCGCCGCCGCGCGGTTTCCAGCGGGTCTCGCTCAGCGCTCCGAGCCGTCCGGCGGCAGCTCGGCCGTCAGGGCGAGGAACGTCGGCGCGGTGTGGTCGTCGAAGCTCTCGAGCACGATCGCCTCCACGGGCGCGTCGCGGCCCGGCGCGAGCGCGAAGCTGCGCACCTGGCCCCAGCTCCCCTCGCGCAGGAGCCCCTCGGCGAAGGCGCTCCCCGGCACGTCGTGCCGGCGGATCCAGTCCGCGAACTCGACGCCGTCGTGCAGGAGCACCTCTTCCCGGGCTCCGTCCCCGTAGCGCCAAGTCCAGCGCACGATCGGCCGCCGCTCGTCGCCGCGCGCCGGCCAGCCCCAGGCCGCGATTCCGCCCAAGACGTGCACCCGCTCGATGCGCAGCCCCACCGGCACCTCGACGCGTTGCGGGCGGGTCTTCGACTCCCAGCCCTCCACCAAGCCGCCGCGCAGGACCAGCGCGTTGTCGCCGCTCGCGCTGCGCGCGGGATCGACGAGCTCGAAGGGCACCCCGCCGACCTCGACCACGCCGTAGCGCGCGAAGTCCATCGGCTTGGCGTCGTGCACGCGGTCGTACAGCCCGCGCGCCGTGCTGGCATCGAAGTTCGGGCGCAGGTCGATCACCCGGTAGAGGCCCGAGCCCTGCCGCAGCCACGCGAAGAGGTCGCGCAAGCCATCCGGACCGAGGCTCTCGAAACCGGTCGGCATCGGCGAGCGCCCGCCGCTGGAGAGCTCCTCGATCTCGTCGCGGCGCAAGAGCGTCTCGCCGGCGCTCCCGCGCAGGAGGACGGTTTCGCGGTCCTCGCGCACCAAGACGCCCGAGACCAGCCGGCCGTCGAGGGTGCGCGCGACGTACTCGAGGTAGGCGGCCTCGACCGCGCGGTTGGGGTCGAGCACGAAGCCGAGCAGCTCGCGCGTCCCGTGCGCCCCCATGCCGTCCAGCTCCGGCCCGACCTTGCCGCCCTCGCCGGCGAAGGCGTGGCAGCTCGCGCAGTTCTGCTCGAAGAGCGCGCGGCCGCGCTCGAGGTCGCCCGGGGCGTCGACCAACGGCGCGAGGCGCTCGATGAGCTCCTCCACCGCCGCCGCATCGGCCGGAGCCGCCGCTTCGAGCGCCGCGCCCGCACGCCGCGCGATCTCGGCGTCGGGGTGGTTGCGCAGCCGGTGGAGCCGCTGCGGGCCAAGCTCGCCGGAGCGGACCTCGCCGGCGGCGATGCGCGCGACGAGCCGCGCGGCCTTGGCGGGTCGCTCGACGAGCTGGCGGAACGCCTGCTCCCGCGCCTGCACGCCGAGCGCGGGCCAGGCCTCGAGCAACGCGTCCGCCGCCGCCTCCTCCGCGCCCGGCTGCACGACGGCGCCGAGCGCCTCGATGGCCGCGAGCTGCAGATCCAGCTCGCGGTAGGGCTCGAGCAAGGCTCCGGCCTGTCCGGCGGCCTGCTCGG
>DATKBQ010000618.1:0-2895 GCA_035546375.1 Planctomycetota bacterium
GTCTTTGGAACCGTTAATCCAGGTTCGACTCCTGGGGGGGGAATTCAGGAAAACCGTTGCGCGGGTTGTGGATCGGCGATCGCTCCTTCCGGTGGGCCAGGTCGGCGAAGAGGACGAACGGCTCTTCACGCTGGAACGTGGCGCTCATGGGGGGAAATGGGTGTGAGGGGAGCGGCGGCCCCGTTCGAGGCGGCGACGCGGCCGGTCGAGCCGTTCCCGCCCCGTCGCTCCGCAGTGCCGCGGACGCCGCCGCTGGGCTCACAGGCCGCCGCTCAGCGAGTAGAACCCGCCCAGGATCGCGCCGTACGCGACATGCGAGACGACCGTCACGACCGGCGTCCGCCGGCCATAGTGCAGGGCCATGAAGCCCGGCGGCTGGAGCAGCCGGGTCGAGGTGGGCCCGTGCAGCTCGCTCGCCATCCGCGGGTGCATGCCCGGCAGGACGGGCATGAGGACGAGCAGGACGACGAGCCCGTGCAGCAGCCCGCCGAGCCCCCCGAGCCACCATGTCGCGCGCCCCAGGCTCTCGAAGGCGAGGGCGTAGACCGCAGCGAAGATCCACCCGTTGGCGAAGTGGAGCAGGGCGCCGTAGACCATCGCCTTCGCGCGGTCGCCGGTGAACATCGTCCCCAGCATGAAGAGGATGCTCATGCGGGAGAGGCCGAGGCCGTGGCTCGCCGCGAGGGCGCCGGTGAGGACGAGGGTGGCGACGAACCCCCAGAGCAGGAGGCTGAGCAGGTTCATCGGGTCGCGGGGTTGGGGGTGGCGGGCGCGCGGGTCCCGCAGGTGAACCCGCCCTTCTCGCCGGCCTCCAGGGCGAGCGCGGCGTTGATCAGGCCGACGTGGGTGAACGCCTGCGGGAAGTTGCCGAGCGCATCGCCCGTCTCGGGATCGATCTCCTCCGCGTAGAGGCCGAGGTCGTTGGCGAAGCCCAGGAGGTGCTCGAACTCCCGTCGCGCGCGCTCCGCATCCCCCTCCAGCGCGCACTGCTCGACCGACCAGAAGCTACAGATGCCGAACGCGCCCTCTCTGCCCGGCAGTCCATCGGTTTCCGGCGGATAGCGGTAGAGGAGCCCGTTGACCCCGAGCCGCTCGCGGATCCGCTCGTGGGTCGCGCGCCTGCGCGCGCCGGCGGGGTCGGCGTAGCGGTGGAGGGCGAGGAGGAGGAGGCTGGCGTCCACGTCGTCGCCGTCGAAGGTGCTGACGTAGCTGCCGCTCCGCGCCTCGAAGCCGCGCGACTCGATCTCCCCGCGGATCGTTTCGCGCTCGCGCGCGAAGAGGTCGCGCGGGACGGAGAGGTGGCCGCTCGCCTCCAGGTCGAGCAGCCGATCGAGCGAGACCCAGCACATCGCCTTGGAGACGGTGTGGTGGCGCCGGTCGGTGCGGATCTCCCAGATCCCCTCGTCCGGCTCGCGCCAGCGGCGGCAGACCGTCTCGCCGATCCCGCGCAGCATCCGCCGGCTCTCCCGGTCGAGCGCGCCGCCATGGCGCACGAACTGGCACGCCGCCTCGACGACCTCGCCGTAGACGTCGAGCTGGAGCTGGTCCTTCGCCCCGTTGCCGATGCGGACCGGCCGCGCGCCGCGGTAGCCCGCGAGGTGCGGCAGCTCCCGCTCGGCGATCCGGGTGTTCCCGTAGACGTCGTAGAGCACCTGGAGCTCCGGCCAGGTGAGCCGGGTCGCGTGCAGGAGCCAGCCCAGGAAGGAATCGGCGTCCTCGCCGTAGCCGATATCGTAGAGTGCCCGGACCGTCATCGACGCGTCGCGGAGCCAGCAGTAGCGGTAGTCCCAGTTGCGCACGCCGCCGGGCGTCTCGGGGAGCGAGGTCGTCGGCGCGGCGACGAGGGCGCCGGAGGGCGCGTAGACCATCAGCTTGAGGGCGAGCGCGCTGCGCACGACGGCGTCGCGGTAGGGGCCATCGTACGTGCAGCGGTTCGCGCACCCCTCCCACCACGCGGCCGTCTGCCGCAGGCGCGCCTCGGCGAGGTCCCCGAGCGGCGGGACCACCGCCGGCTCCTCGGCGGCGAAGGCGAAGGAGACCCAGCGGCGCTCGCCCGCGGCGACCGTCGCGCGGCCCGCGAGCGCGCCGTGGGGCGGGGCCGCTTCGAGCGGGAGGTCGGAGCGCACGGTGAGGACACGCGCCCCGTACTCGAGCCGGAAGCCGAGCGCGCCGCAGCGGCGGAAGGGCGGCGAAAGGGTCGCGTACTTCGGCCGCGGCTCGCAGCGGACCTCCATCTCGACCTCGCCCGAAAGGCCCTCGAGGCGGCGCAGTATCTCGTGCTCGGGCCAGAGCGTGCCGCGCTTCTCCGCCTCTTCGGCGACCGGCATGAAGTCGGTTAGCCGCACGGCGCCGGCGGGCGTCTCGAACGTCGTCTCCAGGACGTTCGTGCCCGGCCGGTAGCGGCGGGTGACCTGGAAGGGGGCGACCGGCCGGACGAAGAAGCGGCCACCGCGCTCGGAGTCGAGCAGCGCCGCGAAGACGGACGAGCTGTCGAAGCGAGGCAGGCAGAGCCAGTCGATCGAACCGTCGCGGGAGACGAGCGCGGCCGTGCGGCCGTCGCCGATCGCGCCGTAGTCGGAGATGGGGGGCTGTCGCGTCACGGGCGCCCCCCTTTGCACAGTCCAGGCCGGGGCGCCGCGCAGTGTGCGAGTCGAGCTGTGGGGCGCGCGGCGCGACGGTCCCCTCGCTCCTCGGCTCTCCGATCTTTCCCTACGCGCGCGTCGAACCCTCCCGGACCTCAGGCCGCGGGCGCGGACGTATCGTAGGGATGGGTGCGCGGCGGCCACAGCGCATCATCCCGACCCCAAAAAAACGGAGTGTACGATGACCAAAAACATGGCGAATGCGGACCGCTACCTGAGATCGATCCTCGCCTTGTCGATCTTCGTGCTCTGG
>DATKBQ010000619.1:0-2465 GCA_035546375.1 Planctomycetota bacterium
TTCCGTGCTTGGTCAGCTTCTTCTGCATGGCGGCGTGGGCGGGCTCTCGCCTCGCTGAAAGGACATCGTGATTACATTGTGCTATCGACCGGCCTAGGAATCCAGCCCGAGGCGATGGCGGGACCGCCGGTCGCCGCCCGCCCTCGCCAGGCGCGGGCCGGGCGGTCGCACGGATCGGCCGGCCCGCGCCAGGCGAGGGCGCGCGGCCGGGCCCTCTCCCGAACGGTTCGTCGGTTCCGCCGCCCCTGACGCGCGGCACGCGCGGGGCGCCTGTGCCGCAGCCGCGTCGGCGGGTCCGGCGCGTGCACCGCTTCGCGGCGCTCTCGCCCTGGCGGTCGACGCCCGGGGGTCAGCGACGCCCTTCGGGCCGGGGTCGAGCCCCGCTACGATGCCACAATGGACGCCGCGCCCACGATCCAGCTCCTGCCCGAGCTCGTGCGCAACCAGATCGCCGCCGGCGAGGTCATCGAGCGGCCGGCCTCGGTGGTCAAGGAGCTGGTCGAGAACGCCCTCGACGCCGGCGCGGGCCGCGTGCAGATCGAGCTGGAGGAGGGCGGGGCCAAGCTCGTGCGCGTCAGTGACGACGGGGGCGGGCTCGCGGCGGTCGACCTGGCGCTCGCCTTCGCGCCCCACGCCACGAGCAAGCTCCTCGAGGCGAGCGACCTCGAGCACATCGCCACGCTCGGCTTCCGCGGCGAGGCGCTGGCCTCGATCGGCTCGGTCGCGCGCTGCCGGCTGTACTCGCGCCTGCGCGGCGCACCGCTGGGCGCGCAGATCGAGAACCACGGCGGGGCGCTGGGGCCCCTGCGCGAGGCCGGTGGACCGGAGGGCACGCTGGTCGAGGTGCGCGAGCTCTTCTTCAACACGCCCGCGCGGCGGCGCTTCCTGCGCAGCACCGCCACCGAGCTGGCGCGCTCGCTCGACGTGATCCAGCGCGTCGCGCTCGCCCACGAGGGCATCGGCTTCACGGCGCTCCACGACGGCCGGCGGCTGTACGACGTCGAGCCGGGAATGGACCTGCGCGCGCGCGTGCGCCGCACGTTCGGCGCCGAGCTCGCGGAGTCGCTGGTCCCCGTCGGCGCCGAGTCGCGGGGCATGCGCCTCGCCGGCTTCGTCGCGCCTCCGCGCTTCGCGCGCGGCGACAGCTCGCGCCAGATGTGGTTCTTGAACGGCCGGCCGCTGCGCGACCGCGTGCTCCTGCGCTGCCTGAAGGACGCCTACCGCGGCTTCCTGGTGGAGGGCCGCCAGCCGGTGGCCTTCCTCGCGCTGTCGATCGACCCCGCGCAGGTGGACGTGAACGTGCACCCGGCCAAGGCGGAGGTGCGCTTCCGCGAGGAGCGCGCGGTCTTCGCTTTCCTCGCCACGGCGCTGCGCGAGGCCGTGCGCTCGACGGACATGGCGACGCCGGGCGAGCGCATGGTCGAGCTGGCGGCGCGCCGCTCCGCCCGCGCGTGGACGCCGCAGCGCGAGCTCTTGCCGCTCTCGCCGCCGCCGCGCGCGGCGGCGGTGCACGAGTCGCCGCCCGACGTGCGCGTCGCGGCCGTCAGCCGCGCCGAGCCGATCGCGCGCGCTCGCGCGGAGGACGACTCGTCGCTCGCGCCCCCGGACGACCTCGCCGGCCCCTACTTGCAGATCGCGCGCACCTACCTCGTGCGCGCCTTGCCCGACGGCTTCGAGGTGCTCGACCAGCACGCGCTCCACGAGCGGCTGACCTTCGAGGGGCTGCTGGCCGACGTGCGCGCGGGCCGGCTCGAGGTGCAGCGCCTGCTCGTCCCGGAGCTGATCGACGTCGGCCCGGCCCAGGCGCGGCTGCTCGAGGAGCACGCCGGATCCCTGGCGCGCATCGGGATCGAGCTGGAGCGCTTCGGCCCCGCCACCGTCGCCGTGCAGGGCCTGCCCGCGCGGCTGCGCCGTCCGGACGCCGAGGGGCTGGTGCGCGACGTGCTCGAGGTGCTCGAGACCAGCGGGCGCGCGCCCGAGGCCGCCGAAGTGCTCGAGGAGATCCTGCACCGCGCCGCCTGCCGCACGTCGGTCATGGCGGGCGACGAGCTGTCGGAGGAGGAGATCCGCTCGCTGATCTCGCGCTCGCGCGAGCTCGAGCACGACCAGACCTGCCCCCACGCGCGGCCGACGCGGGTGCGCTTCACGCTGTCGGATCTCGAGAAGGCCTTCCACCGCCGCTGAGGCCCCTGCCGGCCCTTCCCGACCCCCTTCTAGACGGGCCTGAACCGTGGAGGTGCTCAGGCGGCCTACGAATCGGATACAAAGGCGGCTGCGGGCTGTCCCCGCTTCGAAAGGCATCCCATGCGCATCCATCCGGCGTCCCACCCGGTGGTGTCGATCCTGCTCCTCGGCTTGGGCTCCTGCGGCGGCGGAACCACCTCGGGAGGCGCCCAGGCCGAGATGGACCTGATCGAGGTGTCGAACGGCTTCGGCCTGATGGTGCCGCACCAGGTGTTCAAGCC
>DATKBQ010000620.1:0-4052 GCA_035546375.1 Planctomycetota bacterium
CTGCCCAAGCAGGCGCAGCGTGTCTTCGAGTCCCAGCTCGGCCGCTCGGCGCTCGAGTGCCGCCCGCTCCGGCCCTTCGCCGGCGATCCAGCATTGGGGCCTGAGGTCCTCGCCCGCGAGCCGCGCCAGGGCCTCGAGCAACACGTCGTGGCCCTTGCGCGGGACCAGCGCGCCGAGCGCGAGCACGACCGCACTGCCGGGAGGCGTGCCGAGCTCCGCGCGCACCGCGTCCCTCGCGCGGCGCGGCCGCAGCGCGGCGGGGTCGACCGCGCTCGGCACGAGCGAGATGCGCGCCGCCTCGACGCCGCCGGCCTGCAGGCGCTCGGCGACGGCGGGCGAGATCGCGACCGAGCGCTGCGTGAGCGTCCCGTGGACGAGCCGCGTGCGCAGCCCTGGCTTCACCTCGCGATCCATGCGCCGCGTGGTGATCGCCGGGACGGCGGCCATGCGCGCGGCCCAGCCGCCGAGCCAGGTCGCGCGGCCGGTGTGCAGGTGCGCGAGCGCGGCGCCGCTAAAGCGGAACTCGGCCGCGAGCGCGAGCACCGCCGGCCCGTCGAGGTCGCTGCGCATCGGAACCGCGCGGAACTCGATCCCTCGTTCGCGCGCGCGGCGCTCGCTCTCGCTCCCCGGAGGCGCGCAGAGCACGCTCCGCCAGCCGAGCGCACGAAGTTTCTCCATGAGGAGAAAAACCTGCGTCTCGCCGCCGGAGAAGCCGCGCTCGGCATCGACGTGGGCCACGGTGAGCACGGGTGCGGACAAGGGCGGTGGACGCGGCGCGCGGTGGCAAAGCCTACGAAAGGCCCGCGTGCGCCGCACCCGACGCCGCTGCGGCGCTCCCGTGACCGCGCCCGGCACCGCCGAGGGCGCGGCCGCCGCGCAGGTTCGAGACTGGACGTTGCTCTCGGCAAGCTTTGCGGAGGCGCTCGACGTCCTCTCGGTGACGAGGACCCGGATGTAGGATCGCGCGGCAGGTGCGATCCCGGCCCGGGCCCGGCCTGCGCACCTCGCGCATGTCGAAGACACCTTGGGAGAAGGCTCGCGGCCATGCGGCGCTGCTCGCCGTGCTCACCCTCGCCGTGGCGCTGGCCTACGGCGCCGTGCTCTCCAACGGGTTCTCCGAGGTCGACGACCCCTCGTTGCTCGATCGCGTCCGCAACGGACTGCCGGTCACGTCCCACTTCCGGCCGCTGTACCCGGCCTGGAACACGCTCCTGTTCCGCCTCTTCGAGCTGAACGCCGGGCCCTACTACGCCGCAGGGCTCGCGCTCCACGTCGCGAGCGCCTTCGCCTGCGCGCTGCTCGTGGGCCGTCTCACCGCGAGCGCGGCCGGCGCACTCACCGCCGGGCTGGTGTTCGCGCTCTTCTACTCGCCGCACCAGGCCGTGCTTTGGATCGCGGCGAACTGCGGGCTCCTCTCGGTCGCCTTCGTGCTGCTCGCCGGCCTCCTGTGGCACCGGCACGTGACCACGAACGCGCGCGCCGCGCAGGTGCTGGCGCTGCTCGCGAGCACCGCCGCGATGGCGAGCAAGGAGGACTCCGTCGTGCTCGCTCCGCTCTTGGTCGGCGTCGACCTCTGCGTCCACGGCCGCCGAGCCCTGGCGCCGCGCACCCTGGCGCGCCGCTACGCCCCTTTCGTGGTGCTGGGCGCTCTCTATCTCGCCATCGCCTACCGGCCGAGCTTGTGGGCGGACTTGCCCGGGGTCGACCGCTACGAGCTGGCCCCCGCCTTGGTGGCGGAGCTCTTCGGCAACTTCGCGCTGCTCTTCGCGATCGGGCAACGCCATCCGGCGGAGACGAGCGCCGCCGCCGTAAGCGCGGGCGCGCTGCTGGTCGCGGTCTTCTCGGCGGCGGCAATCCGCTTGCGCGGCAGCCGGGGCGTGATCTGGACCGGCCTCGCGGTCGCGCTCTTCGCCCTCGCGCCGGCCCTGCCGGGGCCCTTCCCGATCGCCGGCTCGCGCTACGCCTATCCGGCGTCGATCGGCGTCGCGTTCCTCGCCGGCGGGATCGCCGCTTCCTTCGCGAGATGGACCGAGCTGCGCCCGGCCGGGCGCGCGCTCCGCGCTTGCGGCGCGATCGTGCTCGCGTCCTGGCTCGCCCTCCAGGCTGCCGCCATCCGCTCGGTCGAGACCTGGCGCTACCAGCCGAACTGCGCGCGCTTCCACAGCCTGATCGAGGGCACGCGGGAGATCGCGCTCGCCCTGCGCGGCCGGGAGAGCGAGGTGTGGGTGCTCGCCCCGGACATCTGGAACCCCGTCGACTTCGAATGCGGCGTGCGGCTCTTCCTCGAGGACCTCGTGGCCCCTGCCGGTCTCGAGTGGGTCGCGGTGGACGACGGGGCGCGCGTCCTTGCCGCGCTCGAGGCTACCTCCGGGGCCGCGCCGGCCTTCACTTCGGCCGGCAACGGAGGGCTGGAGCGGCTCGACCTGCGCGCGCTGGAGGGCGGCCTCGCCGCCGTCGCGAGCGCGCGCAGACCCTACGCCGGCGCGCACGAGGGCGAGCTGCCGTTGGTCCGCTTGCGCATCCTCGGCAGCTCGGGAGGCTGAGCAGGCGAGCTCCGGGCCGGCGGGGAGCGCTCGCCGGATGCCGTCGAGCGGGGTGCGCAGCCCCGAACCTTGCCGTAGGCTCCGCGGCCCATGCACGCGGCCCTGGTCCACATGCGGCACGGCCCGAGCGGCGGCACGGAGCGCTACCTGGACCAGCTTTCGGCGCACCTCGCGCGAGCGGGGCACGAGGTCACCGTCGTCTGCCGCAGCCACGGCGCGCCGTCGCATCCCTCGATCCGCTTTCGCGTCTTGCGCTCGCCCGCAGTCGGCGGCGCGTGGCGCATGTGGGCGTTCGCACGCGACGTCGAGCGCCACTTGGCCGGCGAGGGCTACGACCTCGTGGTCGGGCTCGGCAAGACCTGGAGCCAGGACGTCCTGCGCCTGGGCGGCGGATCGCACGCGAGCTACGTCGAGCTGGCGCACGCGGAGACCCTCTCGCCGCTGGAGCGCGCGCTCGGCAAGGGGCGGTTGAAGAACGCGCTCGCGTTGGCGATCGAGCGCCGTGCGCTGCGGCCTGGGGCGTACCGCGCCGTGATCGCCAACTCGCGCATGGTGGCGGAGGAGGTGCGCGCGCGGTACGGCGTGCCGGAAGAGCGGCTCGCGGTCATCTACAACGGCGTCGACATCGAGCGTTTCCACCCGCGGCTGCGCGGCGGGCCGGGGAGGGAGCTGCGGCGCGCGCTCGGGATCGACCCGGGGACGCTGGTGGTCCTGTTCCTGGGCTCCGGATACGGCCGCAAGGGCCTGAGCGAGCTCTTGGAGGCCTTCTCAGGCCTCGCGGGCGAGCACGGCGACCTCCGCCTGCTCGTCGCCGGCCGCGACTCCTCGCAGCGCGCCTTCGAGGCCCGCGCGCGACGACTGGGGATCGAGCGCGCCTGCCGTTTCATCGGCCCGCGCTCCGACCCCGAGACCTGCTACGCGGCCGCCGACCTGTACGTCTTGCCGACGCGCTACGACCCCTTCGCCAACACGACGCTCGAGGCGCTCGCGAGCGGCCTGGCCGTGATCACGACGGCCACGAACGGCGCCAGCGAGCTGCTCGCGAGCGGCGCCGAGGGTTCGGTGCTCCCGCGCGAGCGCGGTCCAGAGCTCCTGCTCGCCGAGCTGCGCGCGTGGAGCGACCGCGACCGCCTCGCCGCTGCATCCCCCGCCGCCCGCGCCCTCGCCGAGCGCCACTCCGAGCCGCGCGCCATGCAGGAGACCACCGCCCTGATCGATGATTTGACTCCGCGATAGTTCACCACTTTGCGTTACACGAGACTTGCACGCGGCACGCGTAAGCCTCGCGTAACGTAAAGTGTTGAACCATCGCGGAGTCAATTCATCGCTTTCCGCACGGCAGTGATGACGTCGGCGGCGTCGGCGTCGCTCAGGGCGGCCGAGAGCGGGATCGAGACTGTCTGGCGGCCGATCGCCGTCGCGGTCGGCGTGGCCTCGGGGCGCCAGCCAAAGGTTTCTTGGTAGTAGGGGTGCTCGGGGATCGAGAGGTAATGCACGCCGACGCCGATC
>DATKBQ010000621.1:0-4286 GCA_035546375.1 Planctomycetota bacterium
CGCCTCCACGAAGCGCTGCACGCTCGGCAGTCCTTCGGGCGAACCCACGAAGGCCTTCAGGGTGGCTAGCGCCTCGTCGAACGATTCCCGGACGGCGTCGGTCATGGCGTCGATTTCAACGGCTGCGGGTCGCGGGGACAAGGCCGGCTCGGCGGGCCTGAGCTTAGCGAGCGGCGGGTAGGTCAGGTGGCCCGCAGAGGCTATCGGACGCGCGCCGGCCGGTGCCTAAGATGCGCGGGATGGAAGCGCGCCTCCTGTGCGTCGGCGACATGCACCTGGGTCGCCGGCCGGGCTGTTTGCCGCTCGAGCTGGCCGAGCGGGGGCTTTCGCCGGCCGAGCTGACGCCCGCGGCCGCATGGCGGCTCTGCGTCCGGGCGGCGATCGAGCGCAAGGTCGACGCGGTGCTGCTCCTGGGCGACGTGGTCGACTCCGAGCGCGACTTCTTCGAGGCCAGCGGGATTCTCGAGCGCGGCGTGCGCGAGCTCGTCGAGGCCGGGATCGAGGTCTGCGCCGTCGCCGGGAACCACGACATCGAGGTCCTGCCGCGGCTCGCGGATCAGGTCCAGGGGTTCCACCTGCTGGGCCGGCGCGGCGAGTGGGAGGAGCGCGTCCTCGAGCGGGGCGGAAAGCCGCTGGTGCGGCTGGTCGGCTGGTCGTTTCCAGCGGCGCGGGTGCACGAGAGCCCGTTGGCGCGCTTCGCGCTGCCGCGCTCGCCTCTGCCTACGCTGGGCATGCTGCACTGCGATCTCGAGGATCGACGCAGCCCCTACGCTCCCGTTGCACTGGCCGAGCTCGAGCGCGCGCCGGTGGATGCCTGGCTGCTCGGTCACCTGCACGTCCCTTCCATCCGGCCCGGTGGTCGTCCCATCGGCTACCTGGGCTCGCTCGTTGGCTTGGATCCGACGGAGCGCGGCCCGCACGGTCCGTGGCTCCTGCGCGCGGGCGGCGCGCGCGGGATCGAGATCGAGCACTTGGCCGTCGCCCCGCTGCGCTGGGAGGCGCTCGACGTCCAGGCGTCCGCGATCGCCGGCCCGGAGGATCTGGAGGCGGCGCTCGCCGCCGCGCTGCGCGACCTGCACGGGCGCTTGGGCGCGCAGGCGGCTTCGGCGCGCGCCGTCGGCTGCCGCATGAGGCTGGTCGGGCGCGTGCGCGGGCACCGCGAGTTGCGCCGCAAGCTGCAGGAGCCGCTCGCGCGGGCCATCCAGCTCGACGGGACCCTGTACTTCGTCGAGGGTGGCGTCGAAGACTGCGCAGCGGAGGAGCTCGATCTCGAAACGCTCGGGCGCGAGTCCGACCCGGCGGGGATCCTTGCCCGGAAGCTGCTCGTGCTCCGCGGCCCTGCGGACAGTGCGGAGCGCATCGAGCTCTTGGCCGGAGCGCGGCGCGCGCTCGAGCAGGAGGCGAACCAAGGCGCCTGGGCCGCGCTCGAGCCGCCGCGCCTGGACGACGAGCGCTTGGCGGAGCTCTTGGCGCAGGCCGGGCAGACGGCGCTCGAGGAGCTCTTGGCCCAACGGGCGGGGACGGCGTGAAGCTTCGCGAGCTGGAGCTGCGCCGGCTGCCCGGGATCGACGCCGGCTTCGCGTTGCGCGAGGAGCACCTCTGCGCCGCGGTCAACGTGATCCACGGTCCCAACGGCTCGGGCAAGAGCAGCTTGTGCCGCGCGGTACGGGCGCTCTTCTGGCCGGACGCCGAGCGACCGGCGAGCGTTTCCCTGCGGGCGCGCCTGGAGCAGAGCGGCGTCGAGCTGGCGGTCGAGCGCGAGGGCGCGCGCACGCAGTGGCAGCGCGAGGACTCGCCCTCGCCGCCGCCGGACCTCCCCGCCGCGCAGTACGCGGCCTGCTACACGATCGGTCTCGACGACCTGGTGGCCGGCCGCGACGAGATGCGCGAGGCGATGGCCGGCGAGGTCGTCCGGCAGATGTCGGGCGGCTACGACCTGGGGGGCGTGCGCGAGGCGCTCTTCGCACGCCGGCCCAAGCTCGGCGAGGCGGAGGCCAGGGCGCTGCGCGCGTGCCGTCTGCGGCTGGGCGCGGTCCAGCAAGAGCAGGAGCGGCTCGCGCGCGAGGAGGCCGAGCTCGGCTCGCTGCGCCGGGAGCTTGCGCGCGCGCAGGAGGCCGGCGCGCGTCTGCGCCGGATGGATCGGGCTCTCGAGCATCGCGCCGCGCTTCGCCGGAACGCGCAGGTGAAGGCGGAGCTCGACACCTTCCCGCCCGGCATGGAACGCCTGCGGGGAGACGAGCGCGAGCGGCTCGACGAGCTGGAGGACTCGCTGGCCAGGGAACGCGCGTCGCTGGACGAGGTGAAGCGCGCGGAGCGGGAGGCGGAAGACTCGCGGACCGCGGCACGCTTGGACGATGTGCTCGGCGAGGAGACCCTGTCCGAGCAGCGCGGTCGGTTGGATGCCTTGCGGCAGCTTGGCCGGCGGTTGGACGAGCTACGCGAGGAGGAGCGGGGAGCGCTCGAAGAGCTCGAGCAGCGCCGGAGGGTCTTCGGTCCCGAGGCCAACCTCGAGCGTTTGCTCGCAGCCGACGGGAGCCTGCTCGCGAACGTCGGGCGATTCCTCGACCGCGCCGGCGAGCTGCGCGTGCGCCGCGCGGCCCTCGATCTCGAGCTCGAGCGCGTCGACTCGGCTTTGGCCGACGATGTCGAGGCCCTGCGGGAGGCCTGCATGGCGCTCCTGCGCTGGCTGCGGGCGCCCGAGCGCCCGGCGGGCGTGCGCAGCCTCTGGGTGTACGGCGCCCTCTCGGCGGCAACCGTCGCCGCCGCGACCGTCCTGGCGCTCTACGTGCACCCGGTCTGGATCCTCCTGGGCCTCGCACCGCTCGCGGCGTGGTTCGCCTTGGGTCGCGCGGCCGCCGTGGAGGATGCCCGGCGCTCAGTAGCCGAAGCGGACTATGCTCGCACAGGCCAGGCGCCGCCTTCGTCGTGGAGCACGAGCGAGGTCGAACGCCGGCTGGCGGAGCTCTCCCGCGCGCGCGGCGAGGCCGAGCTCGCGGCAGTGCAGGAAGCGGCGATGCCCGAGCTGAACCAACGCTATGTCGAGCTGGTGCTGGCTGAGCGCAGCCTCGAGGACGAGCGAGAGGATCTGCGCGAGGCGATCGGCGCGCAGGCGGACGTCAGCGACCTGCGCGCCAGCGTGCTCGCAGCGAGCTTGGTGGCCCTGCAGGAAGCCCACGCGCGGCGCGGCGTGGTCCGTGCCAAGCTGGAGGGCGCCGAGCGCGACCAAGTGCGCATGGCCGAGGAACTGCAGCGCTTCCTCGCGGGGCAGGGCGAGCGCTGTGCGCCGGACGCAGCCTCGCTGTCGCGCGGCTTGTCGGCGCTCATCGAGCGCAATGCGACATTCGCCGGCGCGCTGCGACAGCTTTCCGGCCTGCGGCGGACGCGAGAGATGGCGGCAAGCCGCATCGAGGGCCTCGAAGGCGGACGGGAAAAGCTCTTCGAGCGGGCGGGCCTCGAGGTCGGGGATCGGGCCGGTCTCCAGGAGCGCCTTGCACGCCTCACCGATTGGAGGGAGCTGCGCCAGCGCCTCGACGAAGCGTGCCGCACGGTGGCCGAGCTCGCGAGCGAGCTGGAAGCGAGCCACGAGCTGCTCGAGTCGAGTGAAGACGAGCTGCGGATGCAGCGCGCAGAGTGCGAGCTGCTCGCGAGCGGGGAGCGCGGATGGATCGCGGCCATCGCGAGCACGGAGCGCGGTGTAAGGGATGCGAAGGACGCGCAGGCGCTCGAGGAGGCGATGTCCGCGTGCCAGCGCGCCCGCGAGGAGCTCGAGGACAAGCGCGCCGGCGCGCTCGCGGCGGCCGCGGGGCGGGCGCTCTTGGAGCAAGTCGAGCGCGAGCACACGCGCACTAGCCAGCCGCGCGTCCTCCGGCGCGCGAAGGAGCTGTTCGAGCTGTTCACGCAGCGCCGCTACGAGCTGCTGGTCGAGGCCGGCGACGGCCGTGCCGCCACGTTCCGCGCGCGCGACACCTCGACTAGACGCGGGCTAGCGCTCGAGGAGCTCTCGAGCGGAACGCGCACGCAGCTCCTGCTCGCCGTGCGGATCGCCTTTGCGGCCGAGGCGGAGCGCGGAGAGCCGCTGCCGCTGTTCCTCGACGAAGCGCTGACCACCGCGGATCCGGAGCGCTTCGAGGCCGTCGCACGGAGCCTCGTCGCGCTCGCCCGCGCCGAGGGACGGCAGATCTTCTACCTCACCAGCCAGCCCCAGGATGCCCAGCCTTGGCGCAGGATCGCGAACGGAGAGGGCGAGCTGCGCTGCATCGACCTCGACGCGCTCAGGCGCGGGCAGG
>DATKBQ010000622.1:0-3359 GCA_035546375.1 Planctomycetota bacterium
AAGCTCACGAGGGCGGGCTCGAGGGCCGAGGTTCGGACATCGATCGCGATCGTCCCCGAGTCCTGTTCGCGCAGACCGTCGAGCCGGAGCAAGAGCCGCCACGCGGGCGAGCCGGTGTCGCGCGCATTCCCTCTCGTGGTAGCAGGCGAGGCGATCTCCTGTCTCGATCCCAGAACGGGCTCCGCCAGCTCCTCCGCCCCGGAAGCCAGCTCGCAATCGAGCGCGTTCTCGATGCGCTCCGAGACCCGCGGGGGCGGCGGCTCGGCGGCGCGCTCCCGCAGGACGTACGTCAAACCCGCCCCCGCCACGACGGCGGCTGCGACCCCGATCCACAGCTTCGTTCCCACGATGCCTCCCGCTGCTGCTGCCAACCCCGCCGTCACCGGGCTCGGGGCGGGCGCCCAACGCCTGCCGGCGAGCAACAAGAGCGCCGACGCGCAAGCATCCTCCCCGCCGTGTTCGCGCTGCAGGCGCGCCCGCAGTATGCCGAGCCCGCGGCGCAGTCGCGTCTTCACCGTTCCAACTGGCGCGCCGAGCCGCTTCGCGACCTCGGCCGGCGTCAGGTCGCGGTAGTAGCGCAGGACGATCGCCGTCCGATAGGGCTCGTCGAGTTCCTGGACGGCCTGCAGGATGCGCCGCTGCGTGGCGAGTGCGGTCTCGACGTCATCCCGCTCCTCCCACGCCTCCGGCCGCGAGCTCGACTGCTCGCGCCGCCGGCGGCGTCGTTCGGCTCGCTCCGCCTTCCACGCGAGATGCCGCAGGATCCCCGCCAGCCAGGCGCGGTGCGCCTCCGGGCGCCGGGGCGAACGGCCGCGCGCCGCGAGCCAGGTCTCCTGCACGAGATCCTCCGCCCGCAGTGGATCCGCCAGCAGGCTGCGCGCCAAGCGCCGCAGTGCTTCCTGGTGCGCGAGGAAACCCTCGGGCTCGCCGGCATCGCCGTAGGAGGACATCGTCACCATCTTGTCCCCGCGCCGGCCCGGGAGGAGTCAATTCAGTTCCAGCCGTAGCTCCAAAGCTGCGCCGGCGCGACCCGCTCGGCCGGACTGCGGCCGGCGAGCACGAGCGCGAAGCCGATCGGCGCCGGCTCGAGATCGTCGGCTCGGCCGTTGTACTGCGTGCCGCCCCAGCGCGTGCCGATCGCGACGAGATCGAATGCGGTGAACCGCTCTGCCGACAAGTCGTAGGTCGCGCGCCCGATCAGCTTTCCCTCGAAGCCTCTGGATTGCTGCGCCGGCTCGTCGCGGTCGGTCCAGCCGTCGACCGGCCAACGTCCCATCCAGGAAAGCCGCGCCTCGCCCGAGAGCTCGAGCTTCACGAGGTCGCCCTTGCGCCCTACGACCTTGGCCGTGATGCGCGCGCGCTCGACCGCTTCGGGCGGCAGCGCCCGCGTCTGGCCGCGCACGTCGTCGATCAATTGCAGGCGCACGATCCGGTCGGCCAGGAGCGGCGGCAGGTCGCGCTCGGAGCCGAGCTCCGGCTCGAGCGGCAGGAACGCCCGCGCCTCCTCCTTGCGGAACCAGGCGTAATCCTGGTTCCAGGCCCGCGAGCGCCAGTCCTTGGGCTGGACCTTCGGCTCTCGCGCGAGGTCGCGCGCGAAGACGCGCAGGACGAGGCCGTCCTCCGGAAAGCGGTCCTCGAGCCGCTTCACCGGCCCCGACGCGTCGGGGGACATGCGCCGCTCCTCGGGGGCGAGCTCCTCCCAGCGCTCCAGCGCTCGAGCGAGCATGCGCGCGACCGCGCCGGCGTCGCGCGTGTTGATCGAGCCGAGCAGGACCCCGCTCGGGGCTGCCGCGTAGATGCCCTGGCGGGTGTCGGTCGGCTGCGTGCGCCCGGCGTAGTGGCCTTGCTCAGCGATCTTCTGGAACAGGCGGCACTCCGCGTCCTGCCCGCGCTGGAGCCGCCCCACCTCGTCGGCGGCGGGCACGAAGCGCTGCGCCAGCTCGATCACCTTCGGATCCGACCAGACCGACCGTCTGGCCGCGACGCCGTTGTTTCACGTGCAGCCGAGCGGATGGCCGTTCATGGCCCAGAGCAGGATCGGCTTCGCTCCAGCGTCGGCTTCCAGCGCGGCGCCCCAGAAGGCAGGGCGCCACGGGATCTCCTGCCAGGCCAGCTCCTCCGGCTGCGGGACGATCTCGCCGAGCAGGCGGTCGAGCTCGCCCCCGCCGGGCGACGGAGCCGGAGCCAACGCGAGCATGAGGGCGATGAGCATGGCACCTCCCGATCGAAGCGCGATCCAGTGTAGCCCTGCGCGCGCCCCGGGCGCCTACGTGCCGGGGATCCGCTCTAGCGGCGCTCGCGTCCGCCTTCGCGCTCGGGGTCCTCGACCGGCTTCCGGGGCAGCGGCGGCAGGCCGAGCTCGGCGCGGATCGCGTCCTCGAGCGCATCTGGCTGGAACCCGCGTGGGCCGCGCGCGCCGGCGAAGGCGACGAGGCCGTCCACGCCGACCAGGTACAGCCGGTCCGGCCAGGCTGCATAGGCCTTGCACGCCGTGTCCTTCATGTCGTCGATCAGCATGCTCAGCGGCGACATGTCGAGCGCGCCGGAGCACGCACGCGCGACCTCGCGGCGCTCCTCGATCGAGAGCGGCTCCTCGACCAGCGGCGCTCCCTTGCCGCCCATCGGCATCGTCCCGTCGAGGGCGTGCGCCTCGCGGATGTAGACGACCAGGAACTCGATCTTGGAGCCGTAAGCCCGCTCGAGCTGCTTCAGTCGACCGACCGAAGCGCGGAAGGGCGGTCACGTGTAGCTGCCGAAGATCAGCGCAACCGGGCGCTTGCCTCGGAACGAGGACAGGCGCACGCGTTCGGGCTCCTTGCTCCTCGAGCCCCCGTCCTTCCCGCCGAGACCCCCGGCCAGGAAGCCCTCCGCGGCGCCGACCCCGTCGGGCGTGGCCTCGAGTACCTCGAGCGCGAAGTCCGGCGCTTCGTCGCCGGCGCCGGGCGGCCGCGTCTCGTCATAACCCGGCCGGCCGCGCGCCCGCCCCTCGAGGTCCGAGAGCTCGATGACGCCGTTGCCGTCCGTGTCCAGCCGCGCGAAGTGGGCATCGTCGCGCTCGTACTCGGCTCGAGTGATGCGGCCGTCGCCATCCTTGTCATGGCGCCCCTTCAAGTAGTCCCAGACCGAGGGCACATCGGGCTCCGGCGGCCCGTCTCGCCCGTCGGACCGCGCACCGTCCTGGGTGGCGGCTGACAGGCTCAGGGCGAGGACCATCGCGCCGGCGGCTAGCCGCCGCACCTGCTCTCGATCGCGCATCGCACACCTCCGGACGAATCGCCTCCGCGACAGTTCACCACGTTCGCTTACCTGGAGCCTACACGTGGCGAAGTGTACGCGGCAGGTAACGGAACGTGGTGAAC
>DATKBQ010000623.1:0-4159 GCA_035546375.1 Planctomycetota bacterium
TACGAGGTCGAGCGCGTGACGGGGGCGCTGCTCGCCCAGCGTTTCCCCGCGTGGCGCGCCGGAGCGCACACGGACGGCTACTTCAACCCACGCGGCGGCTGGGCGGAGAGCGGCGCCGTGGTGGAGCGCTTGGTCGCGCTCGGCGAGGCCGCGGGCGTGCAGCGGCGCGCCGCGGGCTTCACCGCCCTGCTCGAACGGGGATCGCGCATCGCCGGCGTGCGCACGGAGGGCGGTGAGGAGATCGCCGCCGACCGGGTCGTGGTGTGCGCGGGCGCCTGGACGGCCACGCTCCTCCCCTGGCTGGCAGACAGGCTGCGCTCCGTCGCACAGCCGGTCCTGTGCTTCCGGCCGAGGGACCCCGAGGCCTTCACCGGACGCGTGTTCCCGACCTGGACGGCCGACATCGCCAACAGCGGATGGTACGGCTTCCCGGCGCTGCCCGACGGCAAGGTGAAGGTCGGCCATCACGGCCCCGGCACGCCGGTGGATCCGGATGCGCGAGGCGAGGTGCCGCGCGAGCACGTCGAGGGGGCACGGTCGTTCTTACGCGAGGCCATCCCCGCGCTCGCCGATGCGCCCGTCGTCCGCGCGCGGGTCTGCCTCTACTGCGACACGCCGGACGGCGACTTCCTCATCGACGCCGACCCGGAGCGGGAAGGGCTCGTCGTCGCGAGCGGCGGCTCGGGCCACGCGTTCAAGTTCGCGCCGGTGCTCGGCGGGCTCGTCGCGGACGCCGTGGAGGGCCGCGCGAGCCGCTGGTCGCCGCGCTTCCGCTGGCGGGAGGCGAAGCGAGCACGGGAGGAGGCCCGCTTCGCGGGAGGCTGAGGCGCCGCGACCGTGCCCGAGCCGCCGCTCAGTCCCGCCGCGCGCGCCCGCCGCGCCGCTCGAGCGCCATGTTGTCCAGGAAGACCCGGTCCTTGATGGACAGTGCGGCGATGCCCTGCGCCTCCAGCACGTCGAGCAGGCGGCGCACCTCGTCCTGGTTGAGCGGATGCAGCTTCGACAGGTCGATGCGGCCCCAGCGCTCACGGTCCTCGTGGTTGCGCACGCCCTGCGACGAGTACTGGGAGTTGGGCGCCTCCACACGCCGCCTGCTCGCGATGCGCCGGCGGCGCCATCCGGTGTACCAGAGCCGCAGCGCAACGCCTGTGGCGACGAGCGCGGCAACCGCGGGAATCCACGTCTCCATCATCCCTTCTACCCCTCTGCCCGACTCTCCCCTTCTGCTCGGCCGCGCGGCCGACTCGTGCTATCCCACCCTCGTCGGCGTGGGCCGGACCGGAACCCGGAAGGTAACGCGCCCCGGACCGGCCATCGCAGATCGGAGCGGCGGCCCGGCGGCGGTCCCCTCCTCTCGCACTTCCAGAACGTAGTCGAGAAGCTCGGGCCGCGCATCGACGACCTCCCCCCGCGTGAACAGGATCACACGGGGGATCTCGGGCAGGAGCTCTCGGAGGAGCACCAACGTGCGAATCTGAGCCTCCTCGTCGAGCCTGTCGAACGGCTCCTCGATCGGGAGCGACGCGAGCACCCTACCCGCTGCCGCTAGCAGCGACGCGGCCGCGATCCGGATCGCGACCTTCGCGGTGGCCAGGTCTTCCTCCGACATGGGTGTGAGGACGCCGTCGCTGCCTTCCAGTCGGACGGAGCCGCCCTCCCACGTGATCGCGAGGATCCTGCCACCCGAGATGCGGCACACGAAGCGGGAGGCGCGCTGACCCAGGATGTCCGCCGCGCGCGCCGAGCGTGCCGCATGAAGCCGCCGGAGCGCCGCGACCACTGCGCCCTCGGCGCCGTCCCTCGCCTCCGCGGTGGCCGGAGCCGACAGCTCCTGGAGCCGAGCCCGCAGCAGCTCGACGCGCTCGGAGCCGGCCTCGACGGCCGCGTGCAGGCGCAGCGACCGGGACTCGAGCTCGCGCAGCGACTCGGGCTTCATCTCCAGCTGCTCCCAGCGGCTGCGCCACCACCTGCCGTCCTGGACCACCGACTCCCATTGGTCGCGGAGCTCGGAGAGCACCTCCTCGTAGTGGCTGTCGAGCACGCGCCCGCACGTGGGGCAGGGCGCCTCCGGCCCGGCCGACTCCATCTTGCGGATGCGGCCCCGCAGCTCGCGCGCGCGATCGCGATACGCCTGAAGCGTGGTCTCGGCGTCCTGCCGCTCGCGCAGCCACTCCATGGTGGCGGCCTCGAGATCGCCGTCCACCTCGGCCACGTCGGCCCTGCTCGCGCGCAGCTCCCGCTCCGCCGTGCGGAACTCCGCGGCGACCTGCTCCGGATCGACGCGCACGGCACCGCGCGCCCGCTGTGCCTCGGTCGTCGCGCCGTCCTCGGGAGCCGGAGTCGGTGCGCTCTCCGTCGCGCCCAACCGCTCGAGCGTGAGCCGCGCCACGTCGGCGCCCCGGCTCTCCGCGACCGCCGCCACCGCGCGGTGCCATGCGCCTTCCAGCGTCTCCGCCTCACCGGTGCCCCAGAGCGCCTCGATGGCGTCGCTGGGCTTCGTCCGCGCGACGCGTACGAGCTGCTCGAGCACCGCGCGTCGCGCGCGGCCTCCCCCGCCGATCACGGCGGTGAGGCCCGGAGGGATCGACGTGCTCACCCTCCCGAGTCCCGTGACCTCCCCGTCGAGCGCGTCCACGGCACCGCGCGCATGGTCGAGGGCCGCGACCTCTTCGGGGACGGCCGTGCGGATGAGCGTCGCCGCGTCGGAGTCGAGCTGTCCGTCCCGCTGCAGCTCCGCCGTGAGGGCCTCGCGCAGCAGGGCCGGCGCGTCCACGGGCAGCCAGGCGTCGGCCGGCGTGCGCAGCTCGCGCCCCGCCTCCACGGCCAGGTGGAGGGCGCGCGCGCGCAGCTCACGGAGCGGCTCCCCCTGAAGCGCCAGCAGGTCGGCCGGCTCCGCGCCGTCGAGCCGCAGCCGCACGATCTTGCCCTCGATCCCGCCGGGCACCTCGCCCGTCACCTCGAGGACGCGCCGCCGCAGGCGCGGAGGATCGCCCCGCCCCACCTTCACCGGCGCGAGCGCGACCACCGGCCGCCCGGGTATCGCATGGAACGCGGCCCGCCCGCTCTCCAGGTCGATGGTCAGGAAGCCCTTCTCGTCGGCGGCCTCCTCCCAGGGGTCGAGCGCGACGCGCTCCAGCGAGCCCGCGTAGCGCACCCGCGCGTCCACTTTCTGCCGGCGATGCTCCCCGCCGAGCGCCACGTAGCTCCATTCGCCGGAATCGATGTGTAGGCCGCGGTCTGCCCTCGCGCTCCGCTGCGCGTGCAGCACGAGTAGGTTCCAGCGCATGCGCGGATCGGGCTCCGGCGGCACGGGCGGCTGACGGATGAGCGCCCGGTACGGCACCAGGCAGGCGTGCAGCCCGAGCCGCTCGAAGAGGATCGAGCGCACGAGGCCCGTCGCCGCATCCACGTTGGGGAAGGTGTCGAAGACGGCGAGCGCGCCCGGGTCGCCTTCCCGGCGCGGCGTGTCGCGCGGCCCGGCTACCATCAGCACCGGCGTCTCGGGAAGCGCGGCCCTCAGGACCTCGAGACCTCGAGCGAGCGCGACCACCGCGCCGGCCGGCGGGTCCGGTCTGTCGAAGACGTCGCCGGAGATGACGACCACGGCCGGCGCGATCCTCATGATCTCCTGGCCGGCCCGCTCGAACGCCGCCGCCACGTCGCGCTCGCGCACGTCCACACCCCGCTCCACGCGGCCGTAGGCACGAAACCCCAGATGCAGATCCGAGAGATGCGTGATGATCACGGCGCGGCCCGGAAGTCGCCCACGGGCTCGAGCCCGGTCTGCGCACCGGCCGGCCGGACGAGTACGACCACCTCGTCGCCCGTCTCACCGCCGGGCGGGCGACGCCGGAGCTCGAGGCTCTGCCACCCGGGCGGGGCGCCGGCCATGCTCGCGTCGACCGGGAGCGGCCCCGCGGCCAGCACGCCATCGCGCGCGACCGCGGAGAGCAGCGCTGCCCGAGCCGAGCTCGAGAGCCCCTCGACCCCACCGAGCGGCGCGAGGGCCGCCGTGTCGACCAGCACGAGGTCGTACGGGCCCCGCGCCTCGCGCAGCAGATCCTCGAGGTTGCCCACGCGCAGGCGCACGCGCTCGGCGGCCGACCCTTCCGGGGCCGTCTCGAAGTGCTCGCGCGCCAGGTCGACGACGGCGGGATTA
>DATKBQ010000624.1:0-4876 GCA_035546375.1 Planctomycetota bacterium
AGACGGCCCTCGTCGAAGGCCGGCGCGCGCAGCACCTCGGTGAAGATCGCGAGCCCTTCCTCGGCGTCCTTCGAGAGCAGGTCGAGCGACACCGTGCCGGAGTCCTCTCCGATCGAGACGCCGAGATTGGCGGCCAGGAAGGCGAGGCGGTCGTCGAGCTCCTGCGGCTTCCAGGAGGCGGTCCCGCCGCTGCGCAGGAGCGTGGCCAGGAAGCCGGCGACGCCGTGCTCGTTCGGCTGCTCGAAACGCTCGCCGACGCGCACCAGGGCCTCGAGCTGCACCAGCGGCAGGCGGCGGTCGGCGCGCAAGAAGAGCACGAGGCCGTTCTCGAGCTCGACGCGCCGCGCGTCGCGGCCGAGCTCGGGGAAGCGCGGCGGGAGCGGCTCGCCGCGCACGGCCATCGCGGCCTCCCAGCCCTTCGAGTGCAGGTCGCCTCGGCCCGGGGCGAGGCCGCGTTCGGGGCCAGGGTCCTGCGCGAAGCCGTGCGCCGCGAAGATCGCGACTACACCGATCGGGATCGAGAGCAGCTTCACCGCGCACCTCCTTCCGCGCCGGCGGCCGCCTCGGCCGGGCGACCGCGACGTCCGGGCGGGCTCGCGCGCGTGCCTTCGAGCCAGCCGACGCAGCGCGCCTCGCGCCCCAGGTACTGCTGGATCACGCGCTGCACGTCGGCGGCGGTCACCGCCTTCGTCAGCTCGCGCTCGCGCAGCCACCAGCGCCAATCGTCGGCCAGCGCCTCGGCCTCGAGGATCGCGCCGGCGATGCCGGAGTTCGACTCGAGCGAGCGCACCCACGAGGCGTCGAGCGCGTTGCGCACTCTTCCCAGCTCCTCGTCGGTCGGCGGCTCCTTCGCCAGCCGCTCGATCTCGGACTGGAGCGCTTCCTCGAGCGCGGCGAGGTCCTGGCCCGGCACGGGCGTCGCCGTGGCCGTGAAGGTGCCCGGGTAGCGGCCTCCGCGGTGGAAGGCGCTGGCTTGGATCGCGATGCCCTCGCCGCCGGGCGGGTCGACCAGGCCCTTGTAGAGCCGGCCGCTGCCGCCGCCGCCTCCGCCGCGCCGGCCGCGGAAGCCGCCCCCGGAGCCCGAGAGCACGCTCGCGGCGACGGTCAGCGCCGGCGCGTCGGGGTGGCCGGTCGCGACCGTGAGCCACGAGATCGAGAGCTGGGGCGAGGCGTCGAGCTTCATCACCAGGCGCCGCTCGCCCTCGATCGGCGGCTCTTCGGTGATGCGCCGGCGCGGCTGGGCCTTGGGCGGGATCGAGCCGAAGTGCTTCTCGACCAGCTCGATGGCGTCCGCCGCCTTCACGTCGCCCACCAGCGCGATGATGCAGTTGTTGGGCGCGTAGAAGGTCTTGAAGTAGTCGAGCACCTCGGCGCGCGACATGCCGTCGATGTCGCTCGGCCAGCCGACCACCGGGTTGCGGTAGGGATGCGCCGAGCGGAGCAGCGTCGCCAGCGTCTCCCGGAACTTCGACTGGGGCTGCGTGTCGGTGCGCAGCCGGCGCTCCTCGTGCACGACGTCGCGCTCGGAGTAGAACTCGCGGAAGACCGGGTTCGCCAGCCGGTCGGCCTCGAAGTAGGCCCACATCTCGAGCTGGTTCTTCGGCAAGTCGACGTAGTACTGGGTCGAGTCCTGGCCGGTCGAGGCGTTGAGGCGCTGGCCGCCGACGCGCTGGTAGGCCTGCCACAGCTCGTCCTTCACCACGAGCTTGCGGTGCTGCGCGGTCAAGTCCTCGATCTCCTCGCGGATGCGCTGGATCTTCGCAGGGTCGACGTCGTGGAACGGCGAGCGCTCGCGCTCGAGCGCCGCGTCCAGCTCGGCCCATAGCTCGTCGAGCCGATCGAGCATGGGCTTCTCCTTCGCACGGTCGAGGATGCCCATGGTCTCCGTACCCTTGAACATCATGTGCTCGAGCAGGTGCGCGATGCCGGTCTGGCCCTTCGGGTCGTCGACGCCGCCGACGAGGAAGCGGAGCTGGGTCGAGACCGTCGGCGAGTCGGGCCGCTCGACGACGAGCAGCCGCAGGCCGTTCGGGAGCGTGTGCTTGACGACGTCGATCTTCGGCGCGTCCTGGGGCGGAAGGACGGCGAAGGGGAGCAGGACGAGGGAAAGGATGGCCATCGTGGGACCCTCGGGTTCGGGGGAAGGAGGCGCGTTGCGCAGGGGGCATGCTAACCGCTGGCGGATGGCGTGGAAGAACTCGGCCCGTCGACGCGCCGTTGGCCGTAAGGGCGACGTACACGAAGATGTTGAACCCTCGCGGAGCCTGGGGATCCGGCGCACCTCCGGCGGCTAAGGCGGCGCGACGAGGTTGATCCCGGCGCTCGAGCCACGGCCGCAGCTCGCGCGGGCCAGCTCGTTGCCGTCCTCGGTGAGCACGAGCTCGTAGCGCGCCGGGAAGAGGCCGTCGAAGGCGAAGCTGCCGTCGGCGGCCGGCTCGCGGCGATCGAGCACCTCGCCGTCCTCGCTGGAGCGCAGCTCCACAGTGAGCTCCGCGAGCGCGCGCGGCCCGTGCTCGACCCAGCCCGAGAGTCGGATCGCCGGCGCCACGACGAAGTCGATCGCCGAGATCGTCGCGCCCGCGCTCAGGTCGAGCGAGCGTTCGGCAGGCCTCACGGCGCGCCCTTCGTCGCTCGAGAGGCTGACCGAGAGCTCGTAGCGACCCGGGAGGCGATCCTCCAGACGAAAGCGACCTTCGGCGTCGGTAACCGCCTCGAGGTGAGCCAGCCCCAGCGTCAAGTCGGGGACCGCGAAGTGGTGTCCCACGTCGATCTTGCATCCGGGCACGGGCGACCCGGAGAGATCGGTCACGCGGCCCTCGATCGAGGTGCCCTTCGCAGGCTGGAGCGTCAGCTCCGCGTTCTCGCGCATCCCCGGGCGGATCTTGATCTCGGCGCGCACGGCGCCTCGGCTCTCCTCGGCGGCCTCGTCTCGGGTGGAAGCCAGCACAAACAGCGTGCCCGCTGGCAGACGCTCGAGCTCGAACCTGCCTTGTGGATCGCTCACCGCGAAGTGGAAGTTGCGCTGGTCGTCGATCGATTGGACGAGAACGCCGGGTGCCGGCGATCCGTCCGGCCACGAGACGCGTCCGGCCAGGGATGCGAGCGCGGGCTGGATCTTCACCTCGACGAAGTACGTTCCGTCGGAGCCCTTGCGCGCGGGCACGAAGTCGAAGGGCTTGCCGACGTAACCTTCCGTGCGCGCCGTGATCCGCAGCCAGGCGACGTCCTCCGGCGCTCCGAGCATCTGCCCCGGCTCGATCCCCGCGAGCTGGAACCGCCCGCGCTCGTCGGCCACGGCGGTCGGCTCGAAGGAGTCTGCGTCGTAGGACCAGCTCTCGGCCCACACCTCGGCGCGCGGGATCGGCTCGCCGGTGACCGCGTCGAGCACGACGCCTTGCGCGCGCGCGCCGGGTGTCACGGTCAGGTCGACCACCGTGCGCGCGCCCGGCGCGAGCTCGATCTCGACGGCCTGCTCGCCCGGCGCGAAGCCCTTCGCGCGTCCCCAGACATGCGTCAAGCGCCCGGGCACGAGATCGGTTGCCATCCAGTGTCCCTCGGCGTCCACGGGAGCTTCGAAGGTCCGTTCCTCGCCGCCGGCGTCGAAAAGGGTCAGGCGCACGCGGCCGGGAGGCGCGACGGGACTGGCTGACGGATCGAGCAGCCGTCCCGAAACGACCGGCCGTGTGACGAGCACGATCTCGACCGGCTCGCCCGAGCGCACCTCGGTGTGCGCGGGAACGAAGCCGTCGCGCGTCGCGAGCAGCGCGCACGGGCTGCCGCTCGCCGCGAGTCGCACGAGCGTCCCCTCCCCGATATGGAACCTCCCCTCGGCGTCGCTCTCGGCCTTGGCTAGCGGTTCGCCGTCATCCGGATCCTCCCTCGCGAGGAGCGCGACGGTCGCGCCGCCGACGGGCCGCGCGGCCTCGTCGACGACGCGACCTGCGAGCTCGCTGGCTGCAGAGCGTTCGCCGAGCGGCGCCTCGATCCGTTCGCCCTCCGGGTCGACCCTGGGCTGCGCCGGCGCGCTCGCGGCGGCGAGCCCCGCCGGCGCCGGCTCCGGAGCGGCATCCGGCGCGGCGGCGGCCGGCGCCTCGCTCCTCCCCGCCACCTCGTCCGGCCCAACCTCCGCCTGCATCCAGATCAGGACGCCTGCGGCGATGCCGAGGCCCGCCGCCAGCGCGACCAGCTTGCTTGCCACGATCCCTCCTCCCGCGATCCCGACGACCGTCGCCGCGGCGGCGGCCGGAGCGCCCGAGGGCGCCAAGTCCAACACCGCGGCGAGCGCCGCGGACCAAGCGCTGCGGTCGCCTCCCGAGCGCCGATCCAGCTCCGCGCGGAGCTGCGCGAGCCCGCGCGCGACGCGCTGCCGCGCGCAGGCGTTCGTGCAGCCTTGGCGGCGAGCGATCTCCTCGGGCGCGAGGCCGTCGAGGTGGCGCAGAATCACCGCGGAGCGGTAGGGCTCCTCCAGGGTGAGCACCGCCTCGGCGAGCAGGCGCTGGAGCTGCATGCGCTCGACCAGCTCCTGGCCGCCCGAGACGCTCTCGTCCCTCGCCGCCGCGCGCTCGACATCCTGCCGCGCCGCTTCGCGGCGCCGAACCTTCGACGCGCGCCTGCGCACGACGAGCGCGAGCCAGTCGCGCAGGCCGCGCTCGCCGCGCGCGTCCGGCCGCCGCTCGAGCGCGGCGACCCAGGCGTCCTGGGCCAGGTCCTCGGCCAGCGTCGGATCCCCGACGAGCCACTGCGCGAGACGGCGCACCCAACTCGCCTCGGCGAGCAGGTGCTGAGCCTTGATCGTCCGGCCGGTTCGGTCCACCGCGTCCAGTCTAGGGCTGCCGCGGGCGACGGAGCCGTGACGGGAATTCCGGCGGAATCGATC
>DATKBQ010000625.1:0-2798 GCA_035546375.1 Planctomycetota bacterium
GTGCCCAACCCCGACATGCTCGAGGCCCTGCGGAGCCTGCCCCACTTCCGCATGATCGATCCGCGGACGCTCGAGCGGATCGCGGAGGGCTGCCGCCGGCGTACGCTCGCGGCCGGCGAGACGCTGTTCCTCGAGGGACAGCCGTGCCGCGCCTTCTACGCGATCCAGCAGGGCGGCGTGAGGCTGTACCGGCTGGCCCCGGACGGACGTGAGCACGTGGTCCACAACCTGCGAGCGGGGGCGAGCTTCGCCGAGGCCGCGCTCCTGAGCTTCGGGCGCTTCCCCGTGAACGCGGTGGCGAGCGAGCAGCCGACCGAGCTGCTCGAGATCGGCGGCGATCCGCTGCTGCGCTTGTTCCGCGAAGAAGAGCGCCTGGGCCCGGCGATGGTGGGATCCCTGTGCATGCACTTGGTCGCGCTGGTGGAGCGCGTCGAGGAGCTGTCGCTGGCCCAGGCCAGCGAGCGCCTCGCGCGCTGGCTCCTGCGCCAGCCGGCGTCGGGCTCGGGCGAGCGGCTCGAGGTCGAGCTCCCGATGAGCAAGCGCGACATCGCCTCGCACCTCGCCATGACGCCGGAGACCCTGTCGCGGCTCCTGCGCAAGTGGCAGGAGCAGGGCTGGATCGAGTCGCGCCGCTCGAGCGTGGTGATCCGGAGCGCCGGCTCGCTCAGCGCCCTCGCCGAGGGCGAGCCGGCCTGAAACGGCGAGGACGCGCCCGACCCGGATTCCCGAGGCGGCTTGACATCGGTCAAGGCGCGCCGGCGCGGCCGGGTCGATACTCCCGCCGTCCGATCCGAAACCCCCTGCAAAGGAGCCGCCCATGCGCGCGACCGAGATCCTGATGGCCGAGCACGAGGTGATCCTCTCCGTGCTCGATTGCGTGGAACACCTGGCCGACCAAGCGGAGCGCCGCGGCAGCCTGGACACCGCGTCCGCCGGCGAGGCGCTCGAGTTCCTCTCGGGCTTCGCCGACCGCTGCCACCACGGCAAGGAGGAGGACCATCTCTTCCCGGCGCTCGTCAGCCGCGGACTGCCGCGCAACGTCGGCCCGCTGGCGGTGATGCTCTCCGAGCACGAGCTCGGGCGCGCCGAGGTCGCCGGCATGCGCACGGCCGTGGCCGATGCGCAGCGCTCGCTGCCGGGCTCCGTGCAGCGCTTCGGCGAGCACGCCCGAGCCTACGTCGAGCTGCTCCGCCAGCACATCGACAAGGAGAACGGCGTGCTGTTCCCGATGGCCGACGGCATGCTCGGCGAGGCCGATCACGCCGAGCTGGAGCAGGCCTTCGAGCGCATGGAGCGCGACCCGCGCCACGCCGACCACGAGCGCTACCTCGAGCTGGCGCGGACGCTGTGCGCGCGGCTGGGCGTCGAGGCCAAGGCCCGCGGGCCCGTTTCCGCCGGCTCCTGCTGCGGTCACCACGGCGGCGGCTGCCGCTGACGCGGGCTCACGGTCTGCGTCGCTGGAGATCCGCCCGTAGGTAGGGCACGATCCGCGCGTGCTGCCGCGCAGGATCCTGATCGTGCGCCTGGGAGCGATCGGCGACGTCGTGAATGCGCTGGTCGTCGCCTCCGCGCTCGAACGCCACGATCCCACGGTCGAGATCGGCTGGGCGGTCCACGAGCGCGCCCTGCCGCTGGTCGAGGGCCATCCATGCGTCGACCGCGTGCACCTTTGGCGCCGCGGGAGCGGCCTCGCCGGCTTTCGCCGCGCCGTCCGCGACGTGCGCCGGCAGCGCTACGAGCTGGCGATCGACCTCCAACGCATCGCCAAGAGCGCCGCCCTCGCGCGGCTCAGCGGCGCGCCGCGCGTGCTCGGGTTCGACCGAGTGCGGGCGAAGGAAGCGAGCTGGCTCCTGACCCGCGAGCACGTCGCGCCCTGCGACCCCGCGGCGCACATGGTCGCGCAGTACCTGGGCTTCGCGCGGCACCTGGGGGTGCCCGACCCGCGGCCGGAGTTCCGCTTCCCGCACGATCCGCAGGCCGAGCGCTGGGCCGAGGAGCAGCTCGAGCGCCTCGGCGCGCCTCCGGTCTTGGTCAACCTCGGCGCGAGCAAGCCCGCCAACCGCTGGGCGCCGGAGCGCTTCGGCGAGCTCGTGCGCCTCGCCCTGCGCGAGCTCGAGCACCCGCTCTGCCTCACCGGCGGGCCGGACGATCGCCGCGCGGCCGAGCTCGTGTTGCGCGGCCTCGAGCGCGAGCCGCACTTGGTCGACCTCACTGGACGCACGGGCCTGCTCGAGCTGGCGGCGCTCGCCCGGCGAAGCGCCGCGATGGTCGCCTGCGACACCGGGCCGATGCACCTCGCCGCCGCCGCCGGCCTGCGCATCGTCGCGCTCTTCGGCGCAGCCGACCCGCGCCGCACCGGCCCCTGGGGCCCCGGCCACCGCATCGTCCGAGTCCCACCGCCGTGCTCGCCCTGCAACCACGCGACCTGCCCACTCCCGCGCCACGAGTGCATGGACGCGATCACGCCGCCGCTCGTCCTCGACGCCTTGCGCGAGGTCCTGGCGGAGCGCGAGCGCGAAGGGCCCGCCTCGACGGCGAAAGCGAGGTGAGCTGCTGGCGGCTAGTCCGAGACGCGCGGAGTGGCGCCGGTCAGGGGAGCCCTCGGTCAGCGATCAGATGCCCGCGCCGAACGGCGTTTCACCCGGCTCGGCGCGCTGCGGCGCCGGCTCGGGCTCGCGCTCGGGCCTGCGCTCCCGCTGCACCGGCGGTGCCGCGGGCGGTCGCGGGGCGGGCGCGGGGCTCGGCTTCGCCGCGGGCGGCTCGAACACGCCGCGCCCGAACGAGGTGCCCGCGCCGCC
>DATKBQ010000626.1:0-4022 GCA_035546375.1 Planctomycetota bacterium
TCGATCCCGCCCTTGATGGACATCATGCGCAACCTGGGCGGCGTCGAGCTGCCGGACTACCTGGGGCGGATGGTCGAGCAGCCGCCGGCCGGAGGCGTGGAGAGCGAGCCTGCGGACGGCGCGAAGCCGGCCGCGCCCGCAACTCCAGACGGCGGCTAGTCCGCGGCGCGCGCGAGTTCTCCACAGCTCGAGGCTTGCGCGTCGCGGAGGCCCTCGGCGACGGAAACGGGGAAAGCGCGCCTCCGCGGCGGAACTCCGCTTCGGCGCGGGCGCGCCGAGTCGATCCCCAGGCCGTTTTCCGATCGGCCGGTACGATGAATCCCCGCCGCGAGCGTGTGCTCGCCGGCGGGATGGGCGAGGGGAATCGGAGGAGGGAGCGAGCATGGTCGAGCCTCGATCGAACCCGGTGCCGGCGCAGCCCGTTCCCGCCTCCGACCTCGCTGCGGGCGACCTCGCCCGCGACCAAGACTCGAATGCCGCGGACATTGCCCAACGCCGGCCCCACTGGCGCCAGCTCCTGTCCGGCTCCAGCCCGCGCGAGGTCCTTGCGCGGATCCTGCCCGGCGATCCGCTCGAGCTGCGGCGCTTGGCCGGCGAGCGCCTGCGCGAGCGCGCGTGGCTGTGCGACGCCGACCGAGTCTTCCTGCGCGCCGTCGCCCGCTGCGCGCGATTCGCCGTGCGCTACCGGGGACAGCCTGAACTCAAGGCCTGGCTCGGCGAGCGCGTCGACGAGGCGCTCGCCGACCTCTTGCGGGAGGACCTGGAGGCGGAACGGGCGGGCCAACCCGCCGAGCCCGAGGCCAGCGCGGCGTACGAGGACCTCGCGCGGCCGCTGGGCTTGGCGCCGGCGGCGATGCGCGGAGTCTGCGTCGCCTTCAACCAGCTCCCCGAGCCCGAGCGCAAGGCCTTCTTCGCGCTGGTGATCGAGAGCCGCTCGCTGGACGAGCTAGCGCGCGCGAGCGGCGCGCCGGCGACCGAGATCGCTCGCCGCGCTCGACGCGCGCTCGACGCGGTGTTGCTCGCCGGCGCGGCGAAGGAGCCGCCGCGATGAGCGGGCTCGGCGATGCCTGGCCGGACGCGCTCCGCGAGCTGATCCTCGAGGTCCTGCGCGACCGCCGCGCGCGCCGCTTCGCACTCGATCCCGCGCAGCTCGCGAGAGCCGCCGCCGCGCTCGTGCCACGCGGCGCGATCGTCGCCGGAGCGTGCGACGCCGCGCGGCTCGCCGCCGCCCAGCGCGAGCTCGAGCGCGTGCACGCCGCCGAGCTGGCCTTCCTCTTGCGCGAGGCGGCGAGCCTGCTCCTCCTGCAGCGTGCGCGCTCGCGCGACCCGGCTTCCGAGCTCGACACTTGGCGCGCCTGTACACGCGAAGCGCTTGAAGCGTGCGCCGCGGACGCCTTGGCGCTCGACGCGCGCGCCGTCGAGCTCCTGGAAGCCTGCCTGACGCACCCGCCCCCGAGCTGGCCGAGCGCCGTCGACCTGGCACGCTTGGCCCTCCGGCTCGAGCCGTGCGACGCCGGCCGCCTGCGGCTCGCGCAGGCCTGGATGGCCGAGGGGGAGCCTTGGGGCGCGTCGGGCGTGCTCGCGCTCGGCCTCTCGCGCGGGCCCGCGTCTCGGCTCGAGCCGCGGCTCCTCGCCGGCCTCGCGCGCGCGCAGTCGGCCTGCGGCGAGCGCTTCCGCGCGCGCAACATCGCGTCGCTCGCCCGCGCGAGACGCCGTGAAGGGGTGCCGGCGTGAAGCCGCGCCCGGCGGACGCCCTCGAGGTCCTCTTGCCGGGCGCGCCGCCGCCGCTCGCCGAGCGCGCCAAGCGGCTGACGACGTTCCTGCGCCTGCTCGCGAACGACTCGCGGGTGGAGAGCGGCGCCAGCGTGCGCGTGACGCTCGAAGGCGCGCGCGGTGAGCTGGAGCGCCAGGCGCGGCGGCGGCTGCTCGCGGCCGTGCTCGATCTCGCGCGGCATCACCTCTACGCGGCCTTGGGCGCCGAGAGCTTCGCCTGGCTCGGCGAGGTCGAGGGGACGGCGCAGGAGGGCTGGAGCGCGCTCGAGGACTTGCGCGAGGAGCTGCCCTGGCTCGCGGTGGTTCCCGAGCCGGGCGAGCCTCCGCTGGAGGTCGCCATGCGGCTGATCGACAGCGGCCGCCGGCTTGGCCTCGGCCCGGGGCACGAGCAGCTCTGGCGCGCGCGCTGCGAGGAGGCGGCGAGAGGCCCGGCGGCCGGCGAGGCGGCATTCCGCGAGCTGCTCGGCGGCGCCGGCCAGTCCGCGCTGCAGCGCGCCGCGCTCGCAGGAGCGCTCGAGTGCCTGCTCGATCGCGGAGCGGTGCGCGCGGCGCGGATGATGTTCGAGGAGCGCGCGGGGTGGGTCCGCGCCGATCCGAGATTGCGCCGGCTCGCCTCGTGGACCCAACTGCTCGCGGGCGACGAGGCGCAGGCGCGCGCGGTGGTCGAGGGGATCGCGCCCTGGCGCGGGCGCATTCCCTTGTCGCTCGCCGCGCTGCGCGAGCAGCGGCCGGAATGGCTTCCGCTGCTCGCCGGACGGGCGGCGCTGGCGCGCGGGGAGCCCGCGTGGATCGCGCCGCGGCCGGAGAGCCGCGCCGACGGGGGCGCGGTGCTCTTCGCCGTGTTCGCGCTGAGGCCCGGCGGCGCGGCGGACGCCGTGCAGCTCGACGTCGCGCCGGGATTGCGCGGGCGGACCGAGGGCTGGCTGCGCGAGCGCGACGGCGCGACGACGCAGGCGCTCGAGCCGGAGCACCGGCTGGTAGCGACGGCGCGGGCGGTGCTCGTGCAGCGCGACGGGCGCGGAGCGCTGCGCGGGGCGCTCGACCCGCAGGGCTCGCGCGCGCTGGCCTTGGCTCCGCTCTTGGATCCGGGCGGGGAAGTTGCCGGTTGGCTCGAGATCGAGTGCGACCACCACCTCTTGCCGGTCGAGGCGCGGCTGGAGCGCTGGGCTCGGGCCTGGAGCGAGGAGCTGCAGCGGCCGCGCAAGGGCCACGAAAGTGCCGGCGAGCCGGCCTTCGAGGCGATCGAGGAGGGCCCGTGCGCGCGCGTCTTCCGAGAGCTCGCGGACTCGGTCGGGATGAAGATGACCCAGCGCCGCTGGTGGGGCTTCGAGGTCCGCCGCGGCGCCGCGCGCTTGGTGGCCGAGGGCGGCTCGATCGCCGCATCCGGCCGCGCCGGCGGACGGCGGGCGCTGTCGCGGGCGCTGCGCAGCGCGGGCTGGATCGGCTTCGACGAGCCGGATCCCGAGCTGGCGATCGACACCGGCTCCGCCTCCGGCCTCGTCTTGCCGCTGCGCGCGGGTGGAGCGCTGTGCGGGCTCTTCGCCGTCGAGTCGGCGCGGCGGCGCGATTTCCGGCCCGAGGTCGCGGCGCGGGCGGCCGAGCAGGCGCAGGGACAGGCGCTCGCGCTACGCGTCGCGCAGTTCCGGGGCTGGCACCGCTCGCGCTTCGGCCACGACGTCCACCTGCCGTGCGCGTCGGAGGAGTCGCGCGCGCTCGCGATCCACGTGCTGGCCGCCGGTCGCGCGCGCGGCCCGGTCGTCCTGTGCGGACCGGGGGGCGCCGGGAAGGGGATCCTCGCGCGCTGGCTGCACTTCGAAGGCGCGAGCGAGGAGGCCGTGCTCGCGGTCCACGGCTGCGGCGCCGGCGCGGACGAGGAGCGCGAGCTGTGGGGCCCCGCCTCCGGCCGCCGCGAGGCGCTCTTCGAGCGCGCCCGCGGAGGGACGTTAGTGCTCGACGACCTGGAGCGGCTCGCGGCTCCCGCGCAGGCGCGGCTCGTCGCGCACCTCGCGGGGGTCGAGCTCGAGCCTATCGAGCGAACGGAGCCGCGGATCGTCGCGACCGTCCGCCGCCCGCTGGAGGAGCTCGCCCGCGACGGCCAGCTCCGGCTCGACCTCGCGCAGCGCTTGCAGCGCCTGCAAATCCACGTGCCCGCGCTCCATCAGCGCCGCGAGGAGATCCCCGGCCTCGCGCAGCACCTGGCCGAGCGCTTCGCGCGCGAGTTGCGCCGGCCCGAGCCGAGCTTCAGCGAC
>DATKBQ010000627.1:0-19205 GCA_035546375.1 Planctomycetota bacterium
ACGGTGGATGCCGCGGGGTCGGCCGGGCGTGCGGCGGAGGGACTACGTCGCGGGCCATCAACGGGGTTGGCCCAACGGTCCTGCGGCTCCGGGGTTCATAGTGTATCCGCGCGCGTGGGCGGGGAAACCGGCGCAGAGCCCGCGGCCCTGATCCCATGCGTGCGACAGGGTCACGTCATCTTCCGCTCGGCTGCCCACGGGCGGCCGGTTCCGGGCGGAAGACCTCCGGCGGCCACACGTAGGCGGCCTCCAGGAGGCGCTGGAGCCCGCTGCTGATGTGGTAGTTGTCGAGCTGGTTCCGAAGCGCGCGCGCCATGTTCCTCTGGAGCTCGGGATCGGTCAGCTTGGCGGCCCGTGCCTCGTGCCGCTCCACGAGCCGGAAGAGCTCGTAGCCGAGCGCCCCGCCCTCGACGCGCCGCGGCAGGACCTCGGAGAGGTCGCCGGGCTCAGCCCCGCGCACGAAGGCCAGGACCTCGGGAAAGCTCGCCAAGTCGGCCTCCGCGACCGGTGAGAGGCGGGCCCCGGAGCCGGGGGCCGCGGCCTCGTACAGCTCGGCCAGCTCGCCAAAGTCCTCCCCCGCGGCGATCCGCCGGCGCAGCTCCTCTGCCAGCGAGCGGGCCTGCTCGTCGCCGCCGGCCTTGCTCGGCTCGACCCGGAGCTGCTGCAGGACGACCCTCGCGGGCTGGTCCAGCTTGCCCGCGTTGTGCTCGCTCTCGAAGCGCAGCCGGCCCGGGCGCACGTAGCTGTCGACGTAGGGCCGCCCGCCGGGTCCTTGGGATCTCCCCGTCACGGCGGATCGCCAGACCGTGCCGTAGACCTCGGCGCGCTTGTCACTCCGCCAGGCGATCGTGTCGACGTTCTCCTCGGCCAGCTGGCGCGCCCACAGGCTGGCGCTGCCCGCGCTCTCCTTGAGCTCGGCGAAGCGCTCGTCGACCAGGCGCTGGATCAGCTTGTCGTCGAAGCCCAGGTCGCGCCCGCCTTGGATCATCAGGATCTCGCGCACCTGCTCGAAGGCTTGGGCCATGAACTGGCGGAGCAACTCCTGCTCGCCGCTGAACGGCTTCTTCGAGCGCCGCATGGCCGCGACGATGTCGGCGTTGGTGAGGCACTCCTCGTTGACGATCAGCTCGACGCGGTTGTAGGGGACCCACCCGTCGTCGGGGGTTGGGCGGTCCTGGGAAGGCCGCGCCGCGGGTTCGGCCTGGGGAACGAGCGCCAGGGCGCAGGCGAGGAGCGTGGGCATCACGGGCCGAGATCGGGCGCGGCGATTGTGGCGGTGCCGGCGGCTTCCTTCAAGACGCGCTCCAGCCACTCGAGACCCTGCTCGGGCGAGCGCACGTGGGCTGGGACCATCAGCTGGGCGAGGCCGGTGCGCAGGGGCCGTAGCTCCGCGCGCGCGCTCCCGGCGAGCTGCTCGAGGGCGACGCGGTCGTCGAACTCGACCAGGTACGCATCGCCGCGCCAGGAGACGCGCCGCAGGCCCAGGGCCGCGGCCCGCTCGCGCAGACGGAAGCTGCGCACGAGCAGAAGGGCCTCCTGCGGCAGCCGGCCGAAGCGGTCGCGCAGCATCGCCTCCGCCTCCTCGGCGGCCTCGTCGGAGTGGACCGCGTCGAGCGCGCGCAGGATCGCCAGCCGCGAGTCCTGCTCGGGGATCCAGCTCTCCGGCAGGAAGGCGCGCAGCCCGAGCTCCAGCTCGACGCCGCGGTTCAGCTCCGCCTCGGTCGCCGCACGGTCGGGACCCAGGCCCGCGCGCATGCGCTCGATCGTCTGCTTCAAGAGCCGGCAGTACATGTCGTAGCCGACTGCGGCGATGTGGCCCGACTGCTGCACCCCTAGGATGTTGCCCGCCCCGCGGATCTCGAGGTCCTTCATGCTGATGGCGAAGCCGGCGCCGAGCTGATTCATCTCTTCCAGGGCCTTGAGCCGCTCGCGCGCGACCTCGCGCACCGGCGCGTGCGGGTCGACGAGCAGGTAGCACCAGGCCTTGTGCTGGCCGCGCCCGACGCGCCCGCGGAGCTGGTGCAGCTCCGAGAGCCCGTAGCGCTGCGCCTCGTCGATGAAGATCGTGCCCGCGGCCGGGATGTCGAGCCCGTTCTCGACGATGGTCGTCGCCACGAGCACGTCCACGTCGCCGGCGACGAAGTCGTCCATGATCCGTTCCAGCTCGCGCGCGCCCATCTGGCCGTGGCCGACCGCGAACGAGCACTCGGGGACCAGCGCCATCAGCCGGCGCGCGAGCGCCGCAATCGACTGCACGCGGTTGTGCAGGAAGAACACCTGCCCGCCGCGGTTCTTCTCGCGCAGGATCGCCTCGCGGATCAGGGCGTCGTCGGCGGCATCGGCCAGGCGCGTCTCGATCTCCTGGCGGCCCGGCGGCGGCGTGCTCAGGGCGGAGATGTCGCGCACGCCCGAGAGCGACATGTGCAGCGTGCGCGGGATCGGCGTCGCGGAGAGGGTCAGGACGTCGACGCTCGCGCGCAGCGCCTTGAAGTGCTCCTTGTGGGCGACGCCGAAGCGCTGCTCCTCGTCGATGATCACCAGGCCCAGGCTCCTGAACCGGACGTCCTTCGAGAGGATGCGGTGGGTCCCGATCAGGACGTCGACCGAGCCCGCGGCCACGCGCTCGACGATCGTCTGCTCGCGACGCCCGCCGACGGTGCGGCTCAGGGCCTCGACCTCGACGGGGAAGTCGGCCAGCCGCTCGCGGAACGTCGCCAGGTGCTGGTGGGCGAGCACCGTCGTGGGGACCAGCACGGCCACCTGTCCCCCGGCGCTGGCCACGCGGAAGGCGGCGCGCACGGCCAGCTCGGTCTTGCCGAAGCCGACGTCGCCGCACAGGAGCCGGTCCATCGGCCGCGCGCCGCGCAGGTCCTCGCGGACCTCGCGGTCGACCTGCGCCTGGTCGGGCGTGTCGGCGTAGGGGAACGAGCCGACCAGGTCGCGCTCCAGCTCCTCGTCGCCGAGCCAGGGGTCGCGCTTCTTCAGCTCGCGCTGCGCCTGGACCTCGAGCAGCTCGGCGGCGAGGTCGAAGAGCGCGCGCTCGACCTTCTCGCGGCGCCGGCGGAAGGTCGCCCCGCCGATCCGGTCGAGGGCGGGGGCCGCGCCGCCGCTCCCGATGTAGCGCTGGACGAGGTCGATGCGCGTCGCCGGCACGAACAGGCTGACGTCGCCGTCGAAGAGCAGGTGCAGGTGCTCCTCCTCGCCGCCGCCGCGGCCCATCCGCTCGAGCCCCCTGTAGAGTGCGAGGCCGTGGACCGCGTGCACGACGTGGTCGCCCGGCTTCAGCTCGAAGAAGGACTGGAGCGCGCGGGTCTTGTGGACGATGCGCGCCGGCTGGGTGCGGCGCGCGCCGACGACGCCGGCCAGCTCGCGGTGGTTGACCACGATCAGGCCGAGGGCGGGGAGGCGGAAGCCCTTGGCCACCGTGCCGATGCGCGTCTCGACGCGCTCGAGCCCGGGGATGCCCGACTCCTCGAGCAGGCCCTGGAAGCGGTGGCGCTCCGCCTCGTTGCGGCACAGGACGATCGCGCGTGCGCCCGTGGCGACCGCCTCGGCGAGCAGCGCCGGGGCTTGGCGGATCCCGGCCGAGAGGGCCTGCACCGAGCGCGTGTCCAGGTCGTGCGACCCCGCTGGCAGGCTCTGGAGCTGCAGCGCTCGACGGGCGTCGATCGCCTGCTGGAGCTGCAGCAAGGCGCGCTGGTGCGAGCCCGAGCGGATGCGCAGGCCCTGGGCGCGGTCCTCGATGCGCAGCGGCTCGACCTCCACGAAGAGCGCCGAGTGCGGGAGGAGCGACGTGGGCTGCACGCCGCTGCCGTCCTCGACGCCGCCGGCATCCGCCACGAGGTCGAGCGTCGCGCGCTCGAGGGACTCGACGCTGCGCTGCAGCTCGGGATCGAAGGTGCGCAGGGACTCGACCTCGCGGTCGAGGAGCTCCACGCGAACCGGCCGCTCGGCCGCGAACGGGAAGATGTCGAGGATGTCGCCGCGCAGGCTGACCTCGCCGGGGCGCTCGACCAGCGGCTGGCGCGCGAAGCCGGCCTCGACCAGGCGGCGCAGGAGCGCCTCGGGCTCGAGGTGCTGGCCCCGGCGCAGCTCCAGCCGGGCGCGCTCGAGCTCGCGCGGCTCGGGAATCGGCTGGAGCAGCGAGAGCAGCGAAGCGACGATCGCGCGCGGTCTCTCCGCGGGGGAGCCGCTCAGGGACCGGGCCACCTGCAGGCGCAGGCGCAGCGACTCGAGATCGACCTCGGTGGGACGCCGGCCGGCGCCCGCTTCGCGCGAGGGGAACAGCGCCGCCTCGAGGCCGAACGTGGCCAAGTCGGCCGCGAAGGACTCGGCCTCGGCGTCCGTGGCGAGGACGGCGACGATCGGTCCGCGCGGCGCACCCTCGGAGCGGGCGAGCGCGGCGAGGAGCAGCGCCTGGGAGGAGCCCCACAGGCCCCCGACCGCGAGCGAGCGCTGGCCCTGGAGCGCGGCCGCGATCTCCGCCGCCGCCCCGAGCGGGGCGAGGTCGCCTGGGGTGAGGGCGGCTCGTGTTCCGGCGGCGTCGCCGGCCAGCTCGGTGGCGCTCGTCGGAGGCATGGGGAGGGGAGTATAGGACCGCTCGAGCGGGCTCCCCGGAGACCGATCTTCGCCGCTCACCTCTCGGGCGCGAGGACCAAGAGCGCCTCGTGGGCGGCCCAACTCTCGGCCTCCTTGCGCGTGCGGCCCCAGGCGCACGGGTAGCGCTCGCCGCCGATCAGCGCGGCCATGAGGAAGGCTCGCGCGTGGGAGCGCCCGCTGCTCTGGAGCAGCTCGTAGACCGGCAGGATCCCCCAGCGAGCCTGGCAGACGATCTGGAGCTCCTGCTTCGGATTGGCGGCGTGCAGGCGCTGGCGCACCCGCTCTAGCGGCGCGTGGAGCGTGGCCAGCGCGAAGGCGCGCGCGGCCTCGTAGCCGCCGTCGAGGTAGACGGCCCCGAGCAGCGCCTCGTAGAGGTTCGCCATCACCGAGACGGTTGGCTGGCGCCCGCGCATCCCGCGGCCCACGCGCGCGGCCTCGCCGAGGCGCAGTGCGCGGCCCGCCTCGGCCAGCGCCTTGCGCGAGACGACCGCGGCCTTCAGCTCGGTCAGGTCGCCCTCCGGCAGGTCCGGGTGGTGGCGAAACAGCTCCTCGGCGACGATCAAATCCAGCGCCGCGTCGCCCAGGAACTCGAGGCGCTCGTTGTTCCTTCCCCCCTCCGCGGAGGCGTGGGTGAGCGCCAGCTCGAAGAGCTCGGGATCGCGGAAGGCGTGCGGCAGCTCCAGCATCCGGTGGTTGCCCGCTCAACCGGCCAAGCGGGCGTGCTCCTGCTCTGCGAAGCGGTCGGTCATGCCGGCCACGTAGTCGCACACGGCGCGCGGCAGACCGACCTCCTCCGCCCACTTCTGATACCAGGGCGGCATCTCCTGCGGCCGGGCCACGTACGCCTCGAACAGCGCGCGCAGCGTCGCCGAGGCGTGCTGGGTCAGCTCCTCGAGGTGCGGGTGCTTGTAGAAGCGCGCGTCGAGGAAGCGCTGCAGCTCGGCCACCTCGCGCGACAGCTCCTCGGAGTGGCCGACGAGCGAGCGCTCGTGCGCGCGCGCCTCCTCCGCCGAAGCGATCCCGGCCGCCGCGATGCGGCGCGCCGAGGCGTCGATCAGGTCGTTGATCGAGATCTTGATCAGCTCGTTGCTGATGCGCTTGATCTTGAGCTTGCGGTCGCGGCTGGCCGCCAGGAAGCCGGGATGGCGCAGCTCGACGGCCTCGCGCGAGCCGCGCCACAGGGCGACGTGCTCCTCCAGCTCCTCCTCGCCGAACATGCGCGCGTTCAGCCCGTCCTCGAGGTCGTGCATGTCGTAGGCCGTCGAGTCCGCGAGGTCGACCACCTGGGCCTCGAGGAACGCCCGCCTGGGCTTGGGGCGGAACTCCGCCGGCCAGTCCTCGTCGCGCTCGTGCTTGAGCAGCGACTCGCGCAGCTCGCGCGTCAGGTTGAGCCCGGGGTAGTCGGGACTGCGGCGCTCGAGGCGGTCGACGACGCGCAGGACCTGCACGTTGTGGCGGAAGCCGCCGTGGTCCTGCATCAGCTCGTTCAGGGCCCACTCGCCGCGGTGGCCGAAGGGCGGGTGGCCGATGTCGTGGGCCAGGGAGAGCGCCTCGCAGAACGGCTCGTTGAGCGCGAGCGCCGCGCCGATGCTGCGCGCGACTTGACACACCTCCAGGGAGTGCGAGAGCCGCGTGCGGTAGTGGTCGCCCTCGGAGTTGACGAAGACCTGGGTCTTGTACATGAGGCGGCGGAAGCTCGTGCAGTGCACGATGCGGTCGCGGTCGCGCTCCCAAGCGGTGCGCAGCTGGTCCGCTTGCTCGTGGAAGCGCCGGCCCTTGGAGGCCGCGCTCCGCATCGCGTAGGGGGCCAGCTCGCGCGCCTCGCGCTCTTCCTTGGCGGTACGGTCGTAGAGCCGTGCGGCGGGGGTCATGGACTCGGCCTCTGCGACGGAACGACGCTCGGCGAGGCCGCCGGTGGCGGCGAGGATACGCGCCGGGCGGGGGGATGCTCCCCCGCCTTGTGAATCGGCGGGGGGCGATCAACTCCTCCCTCGCGCCGTCTATGCTGTCCCCTGACTGCGGCCCCATCATCCAGAGGAAGGTCACTGTGAATACGACGCGTTCCGCCCGCTGCGCGGCGCTGGTGGTGGCGACGGCCCTCGTCTCGATCGCCTGCGGCGACGCCCCCCAACCGGTCGACACGCCGCCGCCGAGGCCGGCGGCGCTGCCCCCCGGGCATCCGCCGGTTGCAGGAGGCGGCGCGAGCACCCCACGGGGCCTGCCGCCCGACCATCCTCCGATCGGCGGCGGCGCACCCGCCGCGGCGGGTCCGGACGCGGTCTTCGAGGGCCGCGTCATCCTCAGCGGCGAGCTGGCCCACGTGGACGAGGGCTTCCTCATCGTCAGCGTGCGCGCCAAGGGCTCCAAGGCCCCGATGCGCTCGTACAAGACCGCCGTCGACGATCCTCGGACGACGGAGAGCGCGGGCGAGACGAGGATCTTCCACTTCCGGCTGGACCGCGACACGGACATGATGGGCGGGGGCGAGGTGCCGGAGGGCATCCCGCTCGAGCTGCAGGTGCTCTACGACCCTGACGGGTACGTCGAGTCCAAGGAGGGGCAGGAGATCGCCGTGGTCCCCGTGGAGCGCGGGCAGGGCGGCATCGAGGTCCGGCTGCCCGCGGGTCCTTGAGCGGCGCGGGAGATCGTTCCCGCGGCGGCGCCGAGCCCTGGTACGAGCAAGCCTTCCGCGCCGACTACAGGCTCGTCTACCCGCACCGCGACCTGGCGGCGGCGCGGCGCGAGGCGGCCTTTCTCGCCAAGCGCGGCGTGCGCGGCCGCGTGCTCGACCTGGGCTGCGGCTTCGGCCGCCATTCCCTGGCGCTGGCCGAGCTCGGCTGCGAGGTGGTCGGGCTGGACCTCTCGCGCGAGCTGCTCCTGGCGGCGCGCGAGCTGCCCGGATACGAGCGCTTGCTCCAGGGACGCCTGGTGCGCGGCCGGGCGGAGCGCGCACCCTTCCGCGCGGGCGCCTTCGACAGCGTGGTCGTGCTCTTCTCCTCCTTCGGCTACCTCGGCGAGGAGGGCGATCGCCGCGTCATGGGGGAGATCGCCCGCGTCACCAGACCCGGCGGGCTGGCGGTGCTCGACCTGATGAACCCGGACCACGTGCGCTCGCACCTCGTGGCCGAGTCGGCGCGCCGCGGACCCGGCTTCCAGCTGCGCGAGCGCCGAGCGCTGACCGAGGAAGGCCGCCGCGTCGTCAAGGAGGTCGAGCTGCAGCTGGACGGCGGCGCCGTACGCCGTTGGCGCGAGGACGTGCGCCTGTACTCGCTCGACGAGATCGCGCGCCTCTTCCGAGCGAGCGGGCTCCTCCCCGAGGGCGCGGACGGGGAATTCGACGAAGGCGGGATCTCGGCGGAGTCGCCCAGGCTCATCGCGCGCGCCCGCCGGGTGTGACGCCGCCGGCGCGGGCGCCGCCCAGCCAGGAGGCCGGCGAGGCTATACTCCGCGCAAACCCCCTCAGGACGTCCCATGCGCGAGAACATCGTCTTCAGCGACCTGGCCAAGCAGCTCGCCGCCACCGCGCGCGAGATCGCCGAGACTCACGTCCGGCCTTCGGCCGCCAAGTACGACCGCCTCCAGGAGTACAACTGGGAGGCGGCCCGCGCCGTCGCCGAGGCGGGCCTCTTCAAGACCTTCGTGCCGAAGGAGTACGGCGGCCACGGGGCCGGCAGCTTGGCCTTGTGCATGGTCACCGAGGAGCTCGCGCGGGCCGACTCGGGCTTCGGCGTCGCCTATGCGGTCAACGCCCTGGGGTCCTTCCCGATCCAGGTCGGCGGCACCGAGGAGCAGAAGGCGCGCTGGCTGCCTCCGATCGCTCGAGGCGAGAAGATGGTCGCCTTCTGCCTGTCGGAGAAGTTCGCCGGCTCGGACGCCGGCGGGCTCTCGGTCACAGCCGAGCCGGACGGCGACGAGTACGTGATCTGCGGCGAGAAGAAGTGGACCACCAACGGGGGGATCGCCGACATCTACTCGGTCTTCTGCGTCACCGATGCCGCTTCGAAGTCGCGCCGGATCAGCGCCATCGTGGTGGAGAAGGGGACGCCCGGCTTCGAGATCAAGAAGTCCGAGGACAAGATGGGCATCCGCTGCGTGCCCGTGGTCGAGACCCACTTCGATCACGTGCGCGTGCCCAAGGGGAATCTACTGGGGGGCCGGCCGGGCATGGGCTTCCGGCACGCGATGATGACGCTCGACCTCGCGCGGCCGGGCGTCGCGTCGCAGGCGGTCGGGGCGGCCCAGGGGGCGCTCGACCTGGCGCTCTACTACGCCAACCGCCGCCAGCAGTTCGGCCAGCCGATCTCGAGCTTCCAGATGGTGCAGAAGATGCTGGCGGACATGGCCATGAAGACCGACGCCGCGCGCTGGCTCGTCTACGCGGCCGCGGGGGCCATCGACCAGGGGCAGGTCGAGCGGATCAGCAAGCAGGCGGCGATGGCCAAGTGCTTCGCCACCGACGTCGCCATGGAGGTCGCGACCGACGCGGTCCAGATCTTCGGCGGGTACGGCTTCATGGAGGACTACCCGATCGCGAAGTGCTTCCGCGACGCCAAGATCCTCCAGATCTACGAGGGCACGAACCAGATCCAGCGCATCGTGATCGCCCGTCACCTGATCCGGGAGGCGGCCGAGCTGGAGCACTTGGCGGCCTACGTGCCGGTCGAGGTCCAGCGGACCTACAAGGAGGGCGAGGTCCTCGCCGACGCCTGAGCGGCGGCGAGTCACGGGCGGGGCGCGGCATCGAACTTGCTTGTTCGGCGCTCGAGGAGCCTGGGTTCGGCCGCTGCAGACCGCGCTGCCGATCTGGCACGACCGGGCAGGCTCCCCGAGCTCTTACAAACAGCTTCCCTTCCTGGACGTAACCGGTTGTAGATTGACCGGTTAGGGTGTCATGGCCGGGGAGCGGAGAACCGGCCAGGAGCGCGGGCGGATTCGACGCAGGATTTGCAATCCTGACGCTCGCGTAAGCGTATAGAGGCGACTACCATGCCGCTCGATCCGAGGAAGAGAGGGGAAGCCGGCCGCGGCCGGAAGGCCCCGGACCGCCCGGCGCCGGAACGAATCCGCACGCCGGAGCGTCGTATCCCTGGCAAGGACGGGCCGCGGGATGTGGGGTCCCGTGCGGAAGCCGGTACTGGAGGCCGCAAGGCCGCCGCCCGGGTCCGTCCGGGGGTTCGCGCCGCAGCTCGGCGGAAGACGGACAGGAAGGGGCAGGCGATGGGCAGGATCATCACGCACCGGGAGCTGGACGAGAGGCTCGACCGCTTCGCGAAGACGCCCGAGCGGTTCGAGTCCAAGGCGAAGAAGCTCGTCCGGGAGCTGGACGAGCAGGGCCTGGACCTCGAGATCTCCGATCCGACCACGTGGCGGAGACCCCTCGAGCGCGCCGGGTCGGGCCGCGTGCCGCTGAGGCAGCAGTTCCGCGCTGACGTGGAGTCGATCCAGCAGCTCGACCGCGAGAACGAGGCACGCCTCGCACGCCGGGTGGAGTTCGCGCGGATCCGGCTGGACCGCGCGCTGGAGGAGCACGGTCTGTCCCGCGAGCAGCTCCTCGAGGGCGTCGGTCACGGGGCGAGCGGCTCGCTGACCGGGACCCTGGCGATCGATTGCCCGCTGCCGGAGCGGGTGTGCCGGCGCTGGCTCGAGCTGCACAGCCTGCGCACCGAGATGGTCGAGCGGAACCTGTACCTGGTCCTGATCAACGTCGAGCGCTACTCGCACACCACGGCCAGCCAGCACGACCTGATCCAGGAAGGGTCGGCGGCACTCTTCCGGGCCGTCGACGGGTTCGACTGGAGGCGCGGCCTGCTCTTCCGCACCTACGCCGTGCACTGGCTCAACCAGGCCTTCCGAAGCTACCTGTACAACTTCAGCAACACCGTGCGGGTGCCGGTCTATCTGCAGAAGGCGCTGAAGCACATCAACGATGCGCGCAGCCGCCTGGGCGACGCCAATGCGAGCGTCGAGGCGATCGCCGAGGCTTCGAACCTGGGCGAGAACCTGGTCAGCTCCGCGATCGCCGCCGCGCGCAGCAGCCGCTCGCTGGACATGGCCTTCGACGACGATGATGACGGTGGGCGCCTGAAGGACCTCCTCCAGGTGGAGGACGAGGGGCCCTACAGGACCGAGCTGGAGGACGTTTCCCTCGAGGAGTCGATCGCGCAGGCCCTGGAGCGCCTCAGTGAGCGCGAACGGTTCGTCGTGCAGCAACGCTTCGGGATCGGCTCGGAGCGCGAGCACACCCTGTCCGAGGTGGCCCAGAAGCTCGGCGTCAGCCTGGAGCGCGTCCGCCAGATCCAGGTGCGCGCGATCAACAAGCTGCGCAGCCCGAGCTTGCGGCGCGTCGTCGAGCCCTTCCTGAACTGAGCGGCCGAACCACCAGCCCTTCGCGCCGCCAAGCGGCGCGAAGGGCTGGTGGTTCGGTCGCTCAGTTCAGCGCCGGCCGGGCGCCAGCACGGCGTGGCTCCGACGCGCCCATTTCCCTTGTGCTCGCGACTTCCTCCCCCGCGTAGCATCCCCTCTTGCCCCCCCCCATGGACCCCGCCGACCTGCGCGAGCTTGCCGAGGCCAAGCGCCTGCTCGAGGTCCCCGGCCTCGCGGCCCGGCTCACCTCGGCCCTGGGAGCTCCGGTCGAGAAGGGGATCGAGCTCCTGCCCGCGGGATGGAACGCCCGTATCCAGCGCGCGACGCGCCGCGCCCTCGACCGCGGGCTCGCCGTCGCCCTGAGGAGCCTCGGCGATTCCACGAGGAAGCGCCGGCCCTCCAACCGCCTGCATCGCTTGGCCGCGGGAGCCTCGGGCGCCGCGGGCGGAGCGCTCGGCCTCGCCTCGCTGGTCGTGGAGCTGCCGGTCTCGACGGTGATCATGCTGCGCTCGATCGCCGACATCGCGCGCTCCGAGGGCGAGGAGCTCTCCAGGCTGGACGCGAGGCTCGCCTGCCTCGAGGTCTTCGCGCTCGGCGGCCGTAGCCCCAGCGACGACGCAGCGGAGACCGGCTACTTCGCGGTGCGCGCGGCCCTCGGGCGCGCGGTCAGCGAGGCGGTGGGCTTCCTCGGCGAGCGGGGGATGGTGAAGGAGGGCGCCCCGGTGCTCGTGCGCTTCTTGGCCGTCGTGGCCGAGCGCTTCGGAGTCGTCGTCTCCGAGAAGGCGGCCGCCTCGCTCGTGCCGGTGATCGGCGCGTTCGGCGGCGCGACAGTCAACGTGATCTTCATCGACCACTTCCAGGGAGTCGCGCGCGGCCACTTCATCGTGCGCCGCTTGGAGCGCCGCTATGGCGAGACTGCTGTCCGCGCGGCGTTCGAGAGCTTGGCCCCGCGCCGGCCGTGAGCTTCGATTGCAGGCGGAGGCTGGGTCGGGCCGTTACGAAGCGCCCTGCGTGCTCGATGGGTGAGAACAGCCAATGGCATGCAACCGCCAAAGCATCCATACGTCACTCCCCTGCCGGCTCACCCGCCGCGTGCTAGCATCACCCTGTGGATTCAAGAACTTCCAAGCTGCTCGAAGAGGCCCTCAAGCTGCCCCCGGAAGCGCGAGCTGCGCTGGCTGGGTCCCTCCTCCAGAGTCTCGACACGGACCTCGACGAGGACGCCGCAGAGGCGTGGGAGGCGGAGATCGCCGAACGCTTGAAGAGGCTCGAGTCGGGTTCGGAGACGCTTGTCCCCTGGGCCGAGGTTCGCCGCAGGCTTCGAGGCCGAGGATGAGAACCCTCGATGCCCGTCTACCGCGTTCGGTTCCTCCGAGAGTCGGAGCTCGAAGCACTCGCTGCGAGGCGATGGTATGCGACGCGGGATCCACCGGCGGGCCAAGCCTTTCTCCGCGAGCTCGAGCGTGCGATCGACGAGATTCGCATGGCTCCGCGCCGCTGGCCCCTTCATCCTGATGGGACCAGGAGATACCTGCTGCGCAGGTTCCCGTTCTTCGTCGTGTACCGTGAGGCTGGAGCCGAGATCGTCGTGGTGGCGGTTGCTCACGGTCGGCGCAGGCCCGGCTACTGGCGCTCGCGGTGAGTACCACGGAGCTTCGTTCTGGAGTGGCGGCGCCGCGGACAGCCGCGAGAGATCGGATTTGCTATCGTGCCCGCCAGAGCATGCCCATGGCGTCCCGTCGGCCTCACGAGCGCCTCCTGAGCGCGTCGCTGCCCCTCTCCAGGGACTCCCGCACCGCCCCTAGCGGGTCCGCGGAGCGGAGGCGGCAGCCCAAGCCGGTTTGGCTCAAGGTGCCGCTGCCCGGCGGCGAGGGCTACACGCGGCTCAAGGCCCTGGCGCGCGCGAAGGGGCTGCACACCGTTTGCGAGGAGGCGCGCTGCCCGAACATCGGCGAGTGCTGGCGCGGCGAGCACGCCACGATGACCTTGATGGTGCTCGGCGAGCAATGCACGCGGCGTTGCCGCTTCTGCGCGGTGCGCACGAGCGAGCGGCCGCCGCCGCCTGATCCCGGTGAGCCGCGCCACGTGGGCGAGGCGGTCGCCGCGATGGGGGTGGCCTACGTCGTGATTACCAGCGTCGACCGCGACGACCTGCCCGACGGCGGGGCAGCGCACTTCGCGGCGTGCGTGCGCGAGGTCCGCGAGCGCTCGCCGGGAACTGTGGTCGAGACCCTCATCCCGGATCTACAAGGCAGCGCGCTCGAGGCGCTCATGGCGGCGCGGCCCGACGTCCTGGCCCACAACGTCGAGGTCGTCGACCGGCTCCAGCGCCGGATCCGCGACCCGCGCTGCAGCTTCGGGCGCTCGCTGGAGACCTTGCGGAGCGCAAAGAAATGCGATCCCGATGTCTTCACCAAGTCCTCGCTCATGCTCGGGCTCGGCGAGAGCGGCGAGGAGGTGCAGGACGCGATGCGCCGGCTGCGCCAGGCCGGAGTCGACTTCCTGACCCTCGGCCAGTACCTGCGGCCGACGCCCAACCATGCGCCGGTGCGCGAGTACGTCGAGCCCGCGCGCTTCGAGGAGCTGAAATCGGCCGGCGAGGCGCTCGGCTTCCGTTACGTCGCCTCCGGGCCGCTCGTGCGCTCGAGCTACAAGGCCGGCGAGTTCTTCGCGCTGCGGCTGGTGCGCGAGCGCTCGGCTGCGACCGCCATCACCCTTGCGGCGGAGGGCACGGAGCGATGAGCCTGGAGCTCCTGACCGTCATCGAGCCCGACGGCACGATCAACGGGCGGCCCGTCTCGCTGAGCGACGAGGAGCTCCTCCACGCCTGGCGCACGATGCTGCGCACCCGCGCCTTCGACGAGCTGTGCATGAAGCTCCAGCGCTCGGGCCGCATCGGCTTCTCGATCCCGAACAAGGGTGTCGAGGCGACCCAGGTCGGCGCGGCGAGCGTCCTGCTCGAGGGCGACTGGATCTTCCCGAGCTACCGCGACTTCGGGATGGCGCTGTACCACGGCGTCACCCCGCTCGAGATGATGCACAACATGTACGGCAACGCGCGGGACACCTCGAAGGGCCGCCAGATGCCGGTGCACTTCAGCTTCCGCGAGCCGATCCCCTTCGTCTCGATCTCCTCGCCGATCGGCACGCACATTCCCCAAGCCGTCGGCTGCGCCCATGCGATGCGCTTGCGCGGCGAGACCTCGATCGCGCTGGCGAGCTTCGGCGACGGCGGCACCTCCAGCCTGGGCTTCCATTCGGGGATGAACTTCGCCGGGGTCTGGAAGGCGCCGGTGGTGTTCCTGTGCCAGAACAACGGCTGGGCGATCTCCTGCCCGGTGGAGCAGCAGACCGCCTCCGAGACGATCGCGGTCAAGGCGCGCGCCTACGGCATGCCCGGGGTGCGCGTGGACGGCAACGACCTGCTCGCGGTGCGCGAGGCGACGCTTGAGGCGGCCGAGCGCGCCCGCACCGGCGGCGGCCCGACCCTGATCGAGGCGGTCACCTACCGCATGGGCGGCCACTCGACCTCCGACGATCCGACGCGCTACGTCCCGCGCGAGGTGCTCGAGGAGTGGGGGCGGCGTGACCCGATCGTGCGCTTCGAGCGCTTCCTGGCGGCCCGCGGCGTCGACGTCGACGCGCTCCGCGAGCGCTTCGGCGCCGAGGCCCAGGAGGAAGTCAACGCGGCGGCGCGCGAGGCCGAGTCGGTCGGTCCCCCGCCGCTCGAGTCGATCTTCACCGACGTCTACGCCGAGATCCCTGCGCACCTGCGGCGCCAGGGGCAGGAGCTGTTCGAGCTCGGCCGCCGGCGCGGAGACGCGGCCGCGGGCGAGGGCGAGTTCCCGCTCTAGGACGGACGGAGCTTCGAGCGATGCCCAACTTGACGCTGGTCCAGGCGGTCAACGACGCGTTGAAGTCCAAGATGCGCGAGGACGAGCGCGTGCTCGTCTTCGGCGAGGACGTCGGCCCCAAGGGCGGAGTCTTCCTCGCGACCGAGGGCCTGACCCAGGAGTTCGGCGCCTCACGCTGCTTCGACACGCCGCTCTCGGAGGACGGGATCGTCGGCGCGGCGATCGGCATGGCGATGAACGGCATGCTCCCGGTGGCGGAGATCCAGTTCCAGGACTTCATCTACCCGGCCTTCGACCAGATCGTCAGCGAGGCGGCGAAAATGCGCTATCGCTCCGGCGGCCAGTACACGGTCCCGATGGTGATCCGCACGCCCTACGGCGGCGGCATCCGCGGCGGGCTCTACCACAGCCAGTCCGCGGAGGCGTACTTCTGCCACACGCCGGGGCTCAAGGTGGTCGTGCCCTCGACGCCGCACGACGCGAAAGGACTGCTCATCGCCTCGATCGAGGACCCCGACCCGGTCCTCTTCCTCGAGCCCAAGGCGCTCTACCGCTCGATCAAGGGTGAGGTGCCCGAGGGCAGCTACACGGTGCCGCTGTCGAGCTTGCGCACGGTGCGCGAGGGGCGCGACGTCGCCGTCTTCTGCTACGGGGCGATGGTCCCGGTGTGCACGAAGGCCGCCGAGCAGGCGGCCGAGCAGGGGATCGACTGCCGCGTCGTCGACCTGCGCACGCTCCTGCCGCTCGACGAGGAGGGCGTGCTCGAGCACGCGCGCTCGACCGGCCGCGTGGTGGTCGTGCACGAGGCCCCGCGCTTCTGCGGCTTCGGCGCCGAGATCAGCGCGCTCGTCGCCGAGCACGCGATCGAGTACATGGAGGCGCCGGTGGCGCGCGTCACCGGCTTCGACACGCCCTTCCCGAACACCCTCGAGCACCACTACCTGCCGGACGCGCGGCGTGTGCTCGACGCGATCGAGCGCGTCGCCCGCTTCTGAGCCCCTCTTGAAACTTGATGGCGAGGAGAACCGCCCCTTGAGCCTGAAATTCAAGCTGCCCGACATCGGCGAGGGGGTCGCCGAGGGCGAGGTCGTCAAGTGGCTCGTCGACGAGGGCCAGCGCGTCGAGGAGCACCAGGGCGTGGTCGAGGTCATGACCGACAAGGCCACGGTCGAGATCCCCGCGCCGGCCGCCGGAATCGTGCTGCGCCGCCACGCGAAGGAAGGCGACGTGGTGCCGGTGGGCAGCGTGCTGTTCGAGCTGGAGACCGCCGCAACCCCGTCCCGGGCGCAAGCCACCGGCGCGGACGAGCCTGCCCGACAGGCGCCGGCCTCCGAGGCTCTTCCTGTTCGTCCCACTCCTCCCGCGCAGCCCGCTGCGCGAGCCGCGAAGCCGCAGCCTGCCGCGGCGACGGCGACGGCCGAGGCGCCGCGCGCCACAGCGCCGACCTCCGCCCCGAGCTCTGCAGCGCCCGGCCGGCTGGAATTCAAGCTGCCCGACATCGGCGAGGGGGTGGCCGAGGGCGAGATCGTCAAGTGGCTGGTCCAGGTGGGGGAGACGGTCGCGGAGCCCCAGGCGGTGGTCGAGGTGATGACCGACAAGGCGACGGTCGAGATCCCTTCGCCGGCCGCGGGTCGCATCGCGGAGCAGCGCGTGAAGGCCGGCGAGGTGGTGCCCGTGGGCGCGGTGCTCTACGTGCTCGAGGTCGGCCCAGGCGCGGCCCCCGCCGCCTCACGGGAGCTCGCGGCGGAGCGTCCCGAGCCGGCGGCCGCGCGGGCCGAGGTCGCGGAGCCTCCCGCAGAGCCGGCAACGGACGGAGAACGCGACGGCAACGGCCGCGTGCTCGCGGTGCCGAGCGCGCGCCGGGTGGCGCGCGAGCTGGGGATCGATTTGCGCGAGGTCTCCGGCTCGGGCCGCAACGGCGTGATCCGCCGCAGCGACGTCGAGGACTACGCCAAGCAGCGCCGAGCTGCGCCCGCGCCGCCGGCGGCTCCCATCCCCGCCCGGACGCCGGCGCCCGCAGCGCTCGCGCGCGCCCCCGCTGCGCTCGAGCACGCCGAACTGGAGACCCGCGTCCCCTTCCGCGGCGTGCGCCGCAAGATCGCCGAGGCGATGGTGCGCTCCAAGCAGACCGCCCCGCACTTCACGGTGGTCGAGGAGCTGGACGTCACCGAGCTGGTCAAGGTGCGCGAGGTGGCCAAGGCCATGGCCGCCGAGTCGGGCGTGAAGCTCACCTACATGCCCTTCATCATGAAGGCCGTTGCGAGCGGCTTGGCGCGCTACCCCGAGCTGAACTCCAAGCTCGACGAGGCGGCGCAGGAGATCGTCACCTACGCGCAGGTCAACCTGGGCATCGCCACCGACACGAGCCAGGGACTGATCGTGCCGGTGATCCGCGACGTGCAGTCGAAGGGGCTCCTGCAGCTCGCCAAGGAGCTGGTGGACCTCGCCGATCGCACGCGCGCCGGCAAGTTCACGCCCGAGGAGCTGAAGGGCAGCACCTTCTCGATCACGAACGCCGGGAACATCGGCGGCACGCTGGCGACGCCGATCATCAACTTCCCCGACGCCGGGATCCTGGGCGTGCACCGGATCGTGAAGCGGCCGGGGGTGGTGGAGGTTCCGGAGGGCGACCGGATCGAGGTGCGCCACTACATGAACCTCTCGATCTCGGTCGACCACCGCATCGTCGACGGCGCGACCGCGGTGCGCTTCCTGGTGCACTTGAAGAAGATCCTGGAGGCCCCCGGCTTGCTGGCGCTCTAGCGCCCGAGGGGGATCGACGCCAGCCGGGACGGAGAAGGAAGGCCTTCACATGCAGTTCAACATCGACTCGACGGACGCCTCGGGCATCGCTGCGCTGGGGGGCGTGGCCGCCATCGCCTGGGTGGTGTTCGCGTTCATCGTCACCCTGGGGTTCGCGATGGGTGTCCTGGGCGACGCTCTCGAGCGCAAGCGGGCGGGCAAGACGGTGGCCCTGGTCGGGCCCGTGTTCTGGTTCATGGGGGCGCTCGTCGGGAGTTTCCTCGTCTTCGCCCTCTACTGGGCCATGCACTACTCGATCCTGCGGGCGCCCGAGTCCCCGGCGCGGTCGACCTCGGGCTAGCATTCCGATTCGATGCAGCAGGTCCTCTCGCCTGAAGGCTCGCTCACCAGTGAGCCGCCGCCGCTGTCGGATGAGAGGCTGCGCGAGCTGTTGGTGCACATGCTGCGCGTGCGCTGCATCGACGATCGGATGCTCAAGCTGCAGCGCGCGGGGCGGATCGGCTTCGTCGGCAGCGCGCTCGGCCTGGAGGCGGCGATCATCGGCTCCGCGGCGGCGCTCGAGGGACGCGACTGGCTGTGGTCGGGGCTGCGCGAGGGCGGCGCGGCCTTGATGCGCGGCCTGCCGCTCGCCGAGTACGTCGCGCAGATGTTCTGCAACGCGAACGACACGGCCAAGGGCCGCCAGATGTGCAACCACTTCCAGCACAAGGGATCGAACTACCCGAGCTGGTCGTCGGTGATCGGCACGCAGATCCCGCACGGGGTCGGCGCGGCCTACGCCTCGAAGCGGCGCGGCGAGGACGTCGTGCACGCGATCTACTTCGGCGACGGCGCCACCTCCTCGAACGGCTTCCACAGCGGAATGAACTTCGCCGCGGTCTGGAAGGTCCCCGCGGCGTTCTTCTGCGTCGACAACGGCTGGGCGATCTCCGTGCCCTCGTCCCAGCAGACGGCCGCAGCCTCGTTCGCGGAGAAGGGCGCGGCGTACGGCGTGCCGGCGAGCGAGGTCGACGGGAACGACGTGCTGGCGGCCTTTGCGGCGGCTCGCGAGGCGATCGAGCGGGCGCGCGCCGGCGGCGGACCGTCCCTGGTGGTGCTCAGGACCTACCGGATGCTCGGCCACTCCTCCTCGGACGACCCGACGAAGTACCGCGACGCCGCCGAGGTCGAGCGCTGGGCGGCGCGCGACCCGATCCGGCGCTTCGAGCGCCACCTCGTCCAGCGCGGGATCCTCCGCGAGGGCGAGGTGGCCGAGATCCAGGCCGAGCTCTACGCCGAGATCGACCGCGCCGTGCACGAAGAGGAGCGCGCGCCGGCGATGGCGCTGCGCACGCTGGTCGAGGACGTCTACGCCGAGGTTCCGCGCCACCTGCGGCGCCAGTACAACCGCTTCGCGGAGATCGCCGAGCGCCTGGGCCAAGCCCAACCCGGCGACGGGGCCTTTCCGCTCTGAGCTTTGCGGGGCCGCCGGCGCGGCGCTAGCGGGCCGCCCGTCGCGAGGGGCGTCTTCGGTGTTAGCCCGCTTCAGCTCGCGCGCGAGGCCCAGCCCTCGGCGATCCGGAGCAGGTCGGGCTCCTCGCGACCCTCCTCACCGAAGTAGTGCCGCTCGAGCCGCTCGATGTCCCG
>DATKBQ010000628.1:0-4676 GCA_035546375.1 Planctomycetota bacterium
CAACGGCGCGAAGCAGAAGGTGAAGGTCGAGCCGCGCACGACGCTTCTCAACGCGCTGCGCAACCACTGCGAGCCGCCGCTGACCGGGGCGAAGCTGGTCTGCGACCACGGCTCCTGCGGGGCGTGCACCGTGCTGCTCGACGGCCGGCCGGTCTACGCTTGCATGCAGCTCGCGGCCAACGCCGCCGGGCGCGAGGTCACGACCGTCGAGGGGCTCGCGAAGGGAGGCGAGCTCACGCCGGTGCAGCAGGCCTTCGTCGAGCACGACGCTTTGATGTGCGGCTTCTGCACGCCGGGCTTCGTGGTGTCGGTGAGCGCGTGCCTGAAGGAAAAACCCTCGGCCACGCTCGACGAGATCAAGACCGCGTGCTCAGGCAACCTGTGCCGCTGCGGCACCTATCCGAAGATCTTCGAGGCCGCGCTGGCGGCCGGGAAGAAGCTCGGCGGAGGCCCGCGGTGAGCGGGCGCGGTGCCGAGGGGCTCGCGGGCGCGCTCGGCGCGGCCACGGGGCGTCTTCAGGACGGCGACCAGCCGCCGCGGCCGCCGAAGCCGGGCAAGAAGTGGGTGAAGACCACCAAGGTGGTCGACGGCCACGAGCGCGAGGAGTGGATCGAGGTCGACGCCGCCGGCGGCCCGAGCTGGCCGGAGCGATCCGCGATGCGCGTCCTGCACCAGCGCCTCCCGCGCGTCGACGGTCCGGAGAAGGTCACCGGCGCCGCGCGCTACCCGCACGACGTGCGGCTGCCGGGCATGCTGTTCGCGCGCCTGCTCCTGTGCCCGCATCCCTGTGCCAAGGTCGAGCTCGACCTCGAGGCCGCGCGCAAGCTCCGCGGCGTGCACGCCGTGCGCTCGCTGCGCCCGAGCGACCTGCCCGCGGACGAGGACTGGATCACGCGCTACCTCGGCCAGCCGGTCGCCGCCGTCGCGGCGGAGACGCCGGAGCTCGCCGAGGACGCCTTGCGAGCCATCGCCGCGCGCTTCGACGAGCGGCCGTTCGCGGTGACTCGCGAGCAGGCGCTGGCGCCGAACGCGCCGCAAGTCCGGAGCGATGGCAACCTCGGCCGCAGGAACGAGCGCGGCGACCGCGAGGCGGCCGAGAAGGCGCTCGCGGCCGCGGATAGGGTCATCGAGGCGACTTACGTCCTGCCGGTGCAGCACCACCTGTGCCTCGAGCCCCACGGGCTCGTGGCTGATTACCGCGGGGGCGAGGAAGCGACGGTGTACGCCTCCACCCAGGGCACCTTCGCCGTGCACGGCGAGGTTCCCAGGCACCTTGGACTGCAGGCGGGCCAGGTGACGACGCTGGTCCCGCACATGGGGGGCGGCTTCGGGAGCAAGTTCGGTCCGGGGGTCGAGGGCGTCACGGCCTGCGAGCTCGCGCGCGAGCTGAAGCGGCCGGTGCACCTCCTGCTCGCGCGCGCCGACGAGTTCCTCACCGCCGGCAACCGCAGCGGCTGCGTGCAGACCGTGCGCGCCGGTGCGACGAAGGACGGCAAGCTGGCGGCGCTGATCGCGACGATCGACCGCTTGGGTGGCATCGGCGGCGGCTCGCACGCGGGCCTCCCTTACATCTACACCTGCGGCGCGAGCTTTTCCGAGATCCGCTCCGTGCACACCAACACGGACGGCAGCCGAGCCTTCCGCGCGCCCGGTCACCCGCAGGCCTCCTTCGCCATGGAGTCGGTGATGGACGAGCTGGCCTGCGCGATCGGCATGGACCGGCTCGCCTTTCGCCTCGCCAACCTCGGCGACGACGTGTGGAAGCGCCAGCTCGAGCGCGTGGCGCGCGAGATCGGCTGGGAGGGCCACCGGCACAAGGCCGGGCCGGACCTCTCGGACGCGCCCGTGAAGGAGGGGATCGGCTTCGGCGTGTCGACCTGGGGCGGCGGCGGCCGCCCCGAGTGCGAGGTCGAGGTGCGCATCGCCCGCGACGGCGGCGTGAGCGTCTTCTCGGGCTCGCAGGATCTCGGGACCGGCACGCGCACCTACGTGGCGGCGATCGTGGCCGAGGAATTCGGGCTCGCGCTGGGCGACGTCACCGCGCGCATTGGCAGCAGCGCCTACGGGCGGGCCAACGGTTCGGGCGGCAGCACGACTGCGGCCTCGCTCGCGCCGGCGGTGAAGGACGCGGCCCACAAGGCGCGCGAGGCGCTGCTCGAGCGGCTCGCGCCCGAGCTGGGCGTGCGGCCCGACCAGCTCGCCCTCGCCGACGGCCGGATCACGGGCGGGGGCGTGAACATCGGCTGGAAGGAGGCCTGCGCGCGCCTGGGCGCCGACGGCATCACGACCCACGGGACGTGGCAAGCGGAGCTCGCCGGCAACGGCGTGCACGGCGCTCTGGCGGCGCGCGTCCAGGTCGACACGCTCACCGGCGAGATCGCCGTCGTGAAGATGGTGTGCGTGCAGGACTGCGGCCTGGCGCTTAACGTGCTCGCGGCCGAGAGCCAGATCAACGGCGGGATGATCCAGGCGATGAGCTACGGGCTCTTCGAGGAGCGCGTGATCGATCCCGACCTCGGCCTGATGCTCAACGCGAACCTCGACGACTACAAGATCGCCGGCTGCCGCGAGATGCCCGAGATGCTGCCCTTGATCGACGAGGAGGACCGGCGCGGCGTGATCGGCCTCGGCGAGCCGCCGGCGATCGCCGGGCACGGGGCGATCGCGAACGCGATCCACAACGCCTGCGGCGTGCGGCTGCGCGAGATGCCGATGACGGCGGACAAGCTCTTGATGGGGCTCGAGGCGCTGCGCGCGGGAGCCAGGGGCGCTCGCGAGGGCGCGGGAGGTCGGGGATGAAGGCCTTCGAGCTGGTCCTGCCGGCGAGCCTCGAGCAGGCGCTCGCCGAGCTCCCCGAGCCGGCCCGCGGCCGCGAGACGGCTCGCGAAAGCGTGAAGCTCCTGGCCGGCGGCCAGGACCTCCTGGGCGAGCTGAAGGAGCACCTGGTCGAGCCCGAGCGCGTGGTCGACCTCAAGCGCATCCCCGGGCTCGAGCGAATCGAGCCGGCGCCCGACGGAAGCATCGGGATCGGCGCGCTGGCGACCGTCGCGGCGCTGGGCGAGGACGCCGCGGTCGCGCGGGGCTTCGCCGTGCTGCGCGAGGCCGCGCTCTCGGTCGCGAGCCCGCAGATCCGCAACGTCGGCACCGTCGGCGGCAACCTCTGCCAGCGCCCGCGCTGCTGGTACTATCGCCACGAGAAGGCGCTGTGCCTGAAGAAGGGCGGCAGCGAGTGCTTCGCCCACGGCGGGCTCAACAAGTACAACGCGATCCTGGGCGGCGGCCCGTCGTACATCGTGCACCCGAGCGACCTCGCGCCGGCCCTGGTGGCGCTCGGGGCGGAGGTGACGCTGCGCGGCAAAGGCGGCGAGCGCACGCTCGCGCTGGAGCGCTTCTTCACGCTCCCGAGCGAGGGCAGCGTCCTGCGCGAGAACGTGCTCGCGAGCGACGAGATCCTGACCCGGGTGAAGCTGCCCGCGCCGCCGGCCGGCGGCTGGCGCAGCACCTACGTGAAGTTCAAGGAGCGCGGGTCCTACGACTTCGCGCTGGCCTCGGTCGCGCTCGCGCTGTCGATGCAGGGCGATACGATCCGCGAGGCTCGCCTGTGCCTGGGCGGCGTGGCGCCGATCCCCTGGCGCGTGAGCGCCGCGGAAGCCGCGCTCGCGGGGCGCAAGATCGACGCCGAAGCGGCCCGTGCGGCCGGAGAGGCGGCCCTGAAGGGTGCGGAGCCCTTGCAGCACAACGCGTACAAGATCCCGCTGGCCAAGGCCTTGGTGGCCAAGGCCCTGCTCGCGCTGGCGAAGGCGTAGACTGGAACCGACGACGATGGACCGCGACCTCCGAGACCAGCCGCCCTGCGCCGAGCTGCGCAGCAAGCGCTACTACTTCCTGGAGCGCGCGCCGGCGAGCGTGGCCGACATTCTCGACGCCAGCAACGACTGCTGGTGCGCCCGGACCTCCGCGCACATCGGCCCGGACGGCGACGTGGTCGCCCCGGAGCTGTGCTGCGGCCCGGAGCGCGGCTGCTTCCGGCCGGGTCCCAGCCACGGGATCGCGGCGCGAAGGGTCGAAGCCGGGGGGCGCGAGGTCTAGGAGCACCGTTCAGGAGAACCGTTCATGCGCACCCTGATGAGCCTTTCCGCCGGCCTGCTCGGCGCCCTCGGCGTGTTCACCTTCCAGACCTTCTGCGACGGCGGCGACGACGCCTTGCGAGGCCACTACGTCGAGGCGCGCACCGCCAGCGTGTTCGCCGGCGCCTGCCACTACAACGGCGAGTACACGACCCAGGGGCGCGAGGCCGTGCTCGCTTGGCGCTTCGATGGCGGCGAGTTCGAGGGCACCCCGCTCGCGGGGCTCGGCGCCGTGGCCGTGGTCGCCGCGGACGCGAACTTGAAGGAGCCGGGCAGCGTGCGCCGCTCGACTGTCTACCTCGACCGCGGCCTGTCCGAGGACCAGCGTGGCGCGCTCGAGCGGCTGGTCCGCGAGCGCTGGGGCGCGACCCTGGGCGAGATCCGCTCGGTCGAGCTGGCGAAGGTCTCGGTCGAGAACGACGGCCGCCGCGTCGCCGTGGCGGTCGACGAGCGGATCGCGTTGGAGGGCGAGGCCCTGCCCGACCGCGCTTGCTGCAGCATGCCCCAGAACGTGTGGTACGAGCCGCTCGTGCGGATCGACGAGCGGAT
>DATKBQ010000629.1:0-6640 GCA_035546375.1 Planctomycetota bacterium
GGTTCTCCAGCGCTCCGTTCCCATCGCTCGCATCGAGGCGATCCGAACCGCCGACCAGGATCCGGACGAGCGCGTGGCTCGCCTGGAGCGCGAGGGGGTGATTCGCCCACCAGAGCTCCCCCCGGACCGTTCGTTCCTCGACCTGGAACCGGTCCCTTGCCGGGGTGACGCCGTACGCGCGCTCGTCGAAGGGCGCGGTGATCGTTGAGGTTCTGGGACTCCTCCGCCGTCCTACCGCTCTTGGTCGGCCAAGCGACCACCCGGAAGGTGCGCGAGCTCTTCGCAGATGACCCGCACACGTGCGTGTGGACCTTGACCGACGTCGAGGTGCGTTCTGCGCTGATACGGCTCGAGCGGGCGGGCGACCTCACTCCTAGCCGGCGGCTGGCAGCGGAGGAGCACTTCGCGCACCTGTGGAAGCGGACTCGCGTGGTGGAGAGCATCGAGGCGGTCAAGACGCAGGCCCGCCGCATCCTCGGGCTCCACCCGCTACGGACGGCGGACGCCCTGCAGCTCGGCGCAGCCTTCGTTTTCGCCGGGCATGACCCCCTGGGCACCGAGCTGGTCTGTCTCGATCTCCACCTTGCGGACGCGGCGCGCCTCGAGGGTTTCCGCATCCTGCCCGATCAGGAGACAAGGTCTCCGCGGTAGGGATGCGGCTTCCCGGCTTGGAATCCCGGCGTGGATCCCCAGCTGAAAGCGGCGCTCGAGATCTTGGAGAAAGCCGAGCGCGAGTGGCAACCGCCGCCAGGGCCGATCGTCTTGACGGAGGACTACCTCCGACAGGTCGAACGGGTCGAGGCCTTGCCCCGCAACCAGCCGGGCGAGGACAAGACCTGGGTGGAACGAGTCGATCGGGAGGACCGCTCGTACTTCCGCTCGATCGTTCGCAGATGAACGTCCCTCCTTTCCTCGCCCTGCTGCCTGATCGGCGTCGGCGGCGCCACCCTGGATGTCGACTTTCCCCCGGAAAGGGTGCCATCGAGGGCTTGCCAGCTAGAATCCCGGCGTGGATCCTCAACTGAAAGCGGCGCTCGAGATCTTGGAGAAGGCCGAGCGCGAATGGAAACCGCCGCCGGGGCCGATCGTCTTGAGCGACGAGTACCTCCGGCTCGTCGAGCGCTACGAAGCCCTGCCCCAGAGTCGATCCGGCGTGGACAAGACCTGGGTCGGGCGGCTCATCGACGACTCGGAACGCGAGCTCGGATCGGCGATCCGCACGTGGACCAGGGAAGCTCCTTCGACGCGCTCGTCTCCCGGCTCGTAGCGGGCGAGGTCAGGTTCGTCGTCATCGGCGTCTGGGGCGTCAACCTCCACGCCGCGAGCGGAGGGCTGACCTTCCGGACCTACGATCGAGACCTCTTCCTGCCGCCCGATCCCCGTAATCTGCTCGCGGCTTGGCGCGCATGCGAGGAGCTCGGCTTCGACCTGACCTCGGGAGGCGAGACCTTGGACATCCCGCGCGACGAGTGGCTCGCTTCCCGGATCGTCCAGAGGCGGGCCCTGACCCGGGCGGAAGGACCCGGTGGCCTGCTCGTGGATTTGACGCTCGTGATGGGTGGATTCGAGTTCGATTCGGTCTGGCGAGAGCGACGGGAGTTCGTCGTCTCCGGCGTCCGAGTGCCGGTCGCTCGCCTGATGCATATCGTGACCTCCAAAGCCTTGGCCGGCCGACCCAAGGATCATCTCTTCCTCGCGACGCACGCCGAGGCGCTGCGCGAGCTGCTGCCGAAGGACGAGCCGCCGCTGGCCGGTTGAGGACCGCTCGGCGGGGGAACACGACCAGCGTGCTCCCTTACCGGATTCGCGCGCTTGGACCCCCCAGCCGGCCACACCGGCGAATCTCGGGCCTCTGGGGCTCTACTCGCGCCTCAGCTCCCCGCCCAGGGAAGCGGCCTCGCGCTCGAGCCGGCCGAGGAAGCGCTGCACGTCCTCCTCGCCCAGCGTCCGCTCGTCGGAGCGCAGGACCACGTGCCAGGCCAGCGACTTGCGGCCCGGCCCGAGGCTCTCGCCCCGGTAGAGGTCGAAGAGCTCGGCGGAGTCCACCAGGCCCTTGCCGGCGCGCTCGACGGCAGCGAGCGCCTCGGCGGCGGGGGTCGCCTCGGGCAGCGCGAGCGCGACGTCGACCTTGACCAGCGGGAAGCGCGGCAGCGGCCGGTGGAGCAACGGCCGGTGCGGGGCGGCGAGCAGGGCGTCGATCGAGATCCGCGCGAGCGCCACGTCGCTGCGCAGCTCGCCAGCGAGCCCGAGCGCGCGCTCGAGGCCGGGCTCGAGCCGCGCGAGGACCGCGCCGATCTCGGATGCGTCGCCGAAGGAGCCGACGACGGAGTGGCCAGGGTGCGCCCAGCTCGGGAGCTCCCCGGGTGCGGGCGCGCGCCAGCGCACGGGCTCGAGCTCCAGCGTGCGGACCAGCTCCTCGATCACGCCCTGCAGCCTGGGGAAGGCGCCCGCGTCGAAGCGCGCCGCGGCGTCGCCCGCCGGGGCGGCCAGCGCGAGCGCCAGCTCGTGGACCTCGAGCGGCTCCTCGCCCGGACCGCGCGGCAAGTAGCCCTTGCCGATCTCGTAGAGCCGTACTTCCGCGCGGAGCCGGCGGTTGGGCTCCAGCAGGGCCAGCAGGCTCGGAACGACGGAGCGACGAATGCGAGAGAAACCCTCGGCGACCGGGTTCACGACCTGGACGTGCGGCGCATCCAGCTCCCCGAGCTTGGCAAGCAAGCCGTCCTCCACGAACGAGTAGCTGACGCACTGGTGGAAGCGCGCGGCGCCGGACAGGCGGTCCTCCATGGCGCGCACGAGCGCGCGGCGCTCGTCGCGCGGCGGCGGGGCGAGGGCGGCGACCATCGCCCGCTCGGGGACGTTCGAGTAGCGCCAGATGCGGCCGACCTCCTCCACCAGGTCCTGCTCGATCGTGATGTCCTTGGTGGCGCGCTCGGAGGGCACGCGCACGGCCAGCTCGCCCTCGCGCCGCTCGACGCCGAAGCGCAGGCGCTCGAGGATCGAGGCGATCTCGCCGTCGGCGAGGTCCACGCCGAGCAGGGATCGCACGCGCGAGCCGCGCAGCCGGAGCGTGTGCGAGGGGTCCTTCCAAGTCCCGGCGTCCGACGCCGGAGCGGCGAGGCGCGCCTCGCCCTGGAGCTCGCGCAGGAGCGCGAGGAAGTGCGCCGCCGCGCGCGCGGGCAGCGTCGGGTCGAGGCTCTTCTCGAAGCGCGCCGAGGACTCGGTGCGCAGTCCCAGGCGCGCGGAGGTGCGGCGCACGGTCGCAGGGTGGAAGGTCGCGACCTCCAGCACGAGCGAGCGCGTGCCGGGCTCGACGCGTGACGCCTCGCCGCCCATGACGCCGGCCAGCGCCACCGGCCCGTCCCCCGAGCCGATCAGGAGATCGGCCGGTTCCAGCCGGCGCAGCTCGCCGTCGAGCGTGCGCAGGCTCTCGCCGGGGCGCGCCTGGCGCACGACGATCCCCTCCGGGGAGATACGCGCGCGGTCGAAGAGGTGGTTGGGCTGGCCGAGGTCGAGCATCACGAAGTTCGAGAGGTCGACCAGGAGGTCGATCGGCCGCTGGCCGGCCGCGAGCAGCAGCATGCGCAGCCATTCGGGGCTCTTCTGGGCGCGCACGCCCTCGATCGCGAGCGCCATGTAGCGCGGGCAGGCCTCGCTCTCGATGCGCACGGGGATCGGCTCACCGCGGCCCGGCGAGGGAATCTCGGCGCGCAGGACCCCGAGGTCGCGGCGGAAGATCGCGGCCAGCTCGGCGGCGAAGCCGCGGTGGCCCCAGAGGTCGGGGCGATGCGTGATCGACTTGTTGTCGACCTCGATCACCCAGTCCTCGAGGCCGAGCGCGCTCGCGACCGGCTCGCCCGCGGGCGCGTCCTCGGGCAGGACCCAGATGCCGGAGTGCTCCTCGGAGAGCAAGAGCTCGCGCTCGGAGCAGATCATGCCCTGGGACTCGACGCCGCGGATCTTCGAGCGCTTGATCACCAGACCGCCCGGCAGCTCGGTGCCCTGGGTCGCGACGGCGACCTTCTGGCCCGCGGCGACGTTGGGGGCGCCGCAGACGATCGAGAGCGGCTCGCCGCGGCCGAGGTCGACTCGGCAGACCGACAGCTTGTCGGCGTCGGGGTGCTTCGCGCGCTCGACGACGCGGCCGACGACGACGCGCTCGAGCTGCGGGGCGAAGCGCTCGAGCGACTCCACCTCGGCGGTCGAGAGCGTCAGCTCGCGCGCCGCCTCCTCGGCCGAGATGCCGGAGAGGTCGACGTGGCGGCCGAGCCAGCGGTAGCTGAGCCTCACGGGAAGGGCTCCAGGAAGCGCAGGTCGCCGCCGAGCAGAAGGCGGATGTCGTCGATCCGGTAGCGCAGCATCACCAGCCGCGAGAGGCCCAGGCCGAAGGCGAAGCCGGTCCAGCGCTCGGGGTCGATCCCGCCGGCGCGCAGGACGTTGGGGTGGACCATGCCGCAGGGCAGGAGCTCGATCCAGGTCGAGCGCTTGCAGACCGAGCAGCCGGCCTCGCAGAAGGGGCAGCGCGCGTCCAGCTCGAAGCCGGGCTCGACGAAGGGGAAGTACCCGGGGCGCAGGCGGATCTCGATCTCGCGCCCGAAGATCCCGCGCAGCAAGGTCTTCATCGCGCCGATCAGGTGGCCGACGGACAGGCCCTCGCCCACGGCGAGGCCTTCCATCTGGTGGAAGGTGTGCTCGTGGCTCGCGTCGACCGCCTCCTGGCGGAAGACCTTGCCCGGGACGATCGCGCGGAAGGGCGGCGCGAGGCGCTGCATGGCGCGCACCTGCACCGGCGAGGTGTGCGTGCGCAGCACCAGGCGCCCCTGGGGATCGCAGCGGAACGTGTCCTGCGTGTCCCGCGCCGGGTGGTCGGCGGGGATGTTCAGGGCCTCGAAGTTGTGCCAGTCGGTCTCGACCTCGGGCCCGTCGAGCACGAGGTAGCCCATCGAGGTGAAGAGGTCCTCGAGCTCGCGCGTGACGCGCGTGAGCGGGTGCAGAGAGCCGCGCTCGGGCTTGGGCGCCGGCAGCGTGGGGTCGAAACCTACGGATACGTCCTGGCTCTCTGTACGCACCTCCCGGATGAAATCGCTATCGAGCTCGACAACTCCCCGGATGATGACGCGTAGGCCGTTAGCAATCATTCCGGCAGCCCGCCGATTCAAAGCGTGGGGGACTTCCTTCAAGAGAAGTTGGGTCTCGCCTGTGACAATACGTCCAAAATCTTCCAACTCGTCGTGATCGACTAGGTAGAGTGGGACCTGGAACCAGAGACTCACGAACCTTGCGCAGTAACGAAAGACCTTCTTGTCAACCTCATGCCAGAGAGTGTCGAACTGCGTTGGGATGGGGTGGGGGCTGCCAACTAACTCCAAAGCCTTGCGATAAGACCCAACACCTGCGGCAAGCCTAGTCGAAGTCCTCGTAACGCGCGTCAGGTGTCCCAGATACTCAGATGGCCATGACGAGAAAGCACGATGCAAGTTACGGTGCTCGGGTTCCTCGTCCTCTTCATCGGGCAGGAACATCCTCACAACGCTCCGCAGCGTCAGTTCGATGTTCGCAAGCGCGTATGGATCGGCTTGGTCGGACTCTTCGCTCACCGAATAGAGACTCTGTCCGACCTCAAGCATCATCCCCAGCGCCTGGTCGAGGGCTCCAGATGCTGCCAGGTCCCACTGTCGGACACCCGGGCTAGGCTTCATCTTGCACCATAGGTGCCGCACGCCAAGCGGCACTTCTTGCCAACCGGCTACCCGACGGCGGCCGGCTCGCGCGCCCCGCGCGCGCGCTCCACCAGCGAGTCGAAGGCGCCCGGATCGTGGATCGCGAGCTCCGCGAGCTGCTTGCGGTCGAGGCTCACGCCGGCCTTCCTGAGCCCGTCCATGAAGTGCGAGTAGCTCATGCCGCGCATCCGGGTCGCCGCGCTGATGCGCACGATCCACAGCGCGCGGAAGTCCCGCTTCTTCCGGCGCCGGTCCCGGCTGGCGTAGGCCCAGGCCCGGATCAGCGTCTCGCTGGCCGTGCGCCACAGGCGCGAGCGCCCGCCGCGATAGCCGCGCGCCTGCTTCAGGCGCCGGTTCTTCTTCTGCCGCGAGGCGGCCCCGTTCGTCGCGCGAACCATCGCTCACTTCTCCATCATGTTGCGGATCAAGGTCGACCAGGTGCTGTTGAGCACCTTGCGCTTGCGCAGCCGCCGGCTGGTCTTGCCGCCGTAGGGGGCATGGCCGTGCCCTCGGTCGGGGTGGCTGCAGACGGCCTTGCCGTGCTTGCTGATCCGGAAGCGCTTCTTGACGGCGCTCTTCGACTTCTGCTTGGGCATGGAGGTGGCTCGGCCCGGGCCGCGGAGCCCAGGGAGCGAAGCAGGGTAGCGAACGGCCGCGCGATCGCAAGCCCCGCCCACGGCCGGCCCGAGCGGGTCTGCGGGGACTGGCATCCTGGCCCCGCCATGGACGCCACGGCGACGCCACGGCGCGGCCGGCAGGCGCGCCCGTCCAACGAAGGGAGCAGGGACCGCCCTAAGGGCAGATGGCGAACGAGAGCGCGTTGCTCAGGCTGGTCGGGATCGGGCTCCCGGGATCGAGGGCCCAGGTCTGCAGCCACACGTCCTGGCCGGCGACCAGGGCGGGGTCCGCCCCGCTCGCGACGT
>DATKBQ010000630.1:0-3426 GCA_035546375.1 Planctomycetota bacterium
ATCGAGCTGCCCCGGCCCGAGCGCCGCCGCGCGCGCGACGAGGCCATGGCCCCGCTCCACGACGCCCTGGCGCGGGCCGAGGCCTTCTTCCGCCGCGCGCTGCGCGGGGCCGAGGGCGCCCAGGCGCTGGCCTACCTGCGCCGGCGCAATCTCGCGGACGCGACGATCGAGGCCTTCGGCATCGGCTATGCCCCCGACGGGGGAGCGCGGCTGGTCGAGGCGGCTCGCGGCCAGGGGATCACCCTGGATCGGCTGGTGGAGGCGGGTCTCGCGCGGCGCGACGAGCGCGGCGAGGCGCGCGACTTCTTCCGCGGCCGCTTGACCATCCCCGTGCGCGACCTGGAGGGGCGCACGGTGGGCTTCGGGGCGCGGCGCCTGGTCGACGGCGATCCGCGCGTCCCCAAGTACATCAACACGCCGGAGACGCCGCTCTTCCGCAAGGGGCGGCTGATCTATGCCCTCGACCTGGCCCTGGAGCACGTGCGCCGCAGCGGTCACCTGATCCTCGTCGAGGGCTACACCGACGTGATGGCGGCCCACCAGGCCGGCGTGCGCACCGTGGTCGCGGTGCTCGGGACGGCGACCACCGACGACCACGCGGCGCTGGTGCGAAAGAGCGGCGCGCGGCGCGTCTCGCTGGTCTTCGACGGCGACGATGCCGGCCGCCGGGCGACCTACAAGGCCCTGCACGGGCTCCTGCCGCTGGAGATCGCGATCGACGTGGTGCGCCTGGAGGGCGAGGAGGACCCGGCCGACCTCGTCGCGCGCGAGGGCGCGGCGGGCTTCGAGCGCGTCCTCGCTCGGGCGCTCGAGTGGTTCGCGTTCCTCGCCGCCGAGCTGGCCGCGCTCCCCTCCCCCGAGCGCTGGAAGCACGTGGACCGCGTCCTGGAGCTGATCGTGCGGCTGCCGCGGCCGATCGCGCGCGAGGAGCGGCTGGCCGAGCTGGCGCAGGTCCTCGGGGTCCCGGTCCAGGGACTGCGCGAAGAGCTGGAGAGCCTGCCCGAGCGCCGGCGCGAGCGCCGCGCCGCCGCCGCGCCGGGAGCCGCCGGCGCTGCGCCCAAGGCCGCCACCGCTTCGGCAAATCCTGATCGGGCGCTGTCGGCGGCCTACGCGCACCTGGCGGGCGCCGCCTTGCTCGAGCCCGCGCTCGCCCCGCGCCTGGAGCCGTTCGTGGGAGCGTGCACCGACCCGGAGCTGCGCACCCTGTTGGCGGCGCTGGTGGAGCTGGCCGCTTCCGGGGAGCCGTTCTCGGTGGACGCGGTCATGTCCGCCCTCGGCGACGACCCCGCGCGCAACCGCGTGGTGGCGCTGCTCGACGACGCCGAGCGCGCGGAGAGCCCGCGGGCGAGCTTCGAAGAACACGTGGCTTCCCTCGAGCGCCGCGAGCGCGAGCGCGCCGCGAAGGCCGGCGCGGCTGAGGCGCTCGAGCTGCCGAGCGGGTCGGAGGAGTCGAAGAACCGTCTGCTGCAGCTCCACGGCGAGCTGCGCAGGAACCTGGAGCTCTACGCGGCAAGGCCGCAGGCGCGCCCATGAGGGCGCCGCGAGGATCGACGATGTCGGAGAAGATCGAAGACACGCTCAAGCTGCTCATCGAGGAGGGCCGGAAGAAGGGCTTCCTGACCTACTCGGAGATGAACAAGCTGCTCGAGGACCAGTTCATCCCTCCCGACCGGATGGACCAGGTCTTCGTCTCCCTCGAGGACGCGGGCGTCGAGGTCCTCGACGACGCCGAGTCGCCCGCCGCGGGCGCCGTCGCCGAGGAGGAGGAGAGCGAGGTCGCAGCCTCCAGCAACCTGCCCGCCGAGGAGGAGGAGGACGCCTCCGAGGGCGTGTTCCTGCGCGGGGTCATGCCGGAGAAGATCGACGATCCGGTGCGCATGTACCTGACCCAGATGGGCGAGATCCCGCTCTTGACGCGCGAGCAGGAGATCTTCCTGGCCAAGACGATCGAGATCACGCGCAAGCGCTTCCGCAAGAAGTGCATGGGCTCGGGTTTGTGCATGGTCTCGGCGCTCGAGACCCTGGAGGAGGTCGAGCGCGGCGAGCTGGCCTTCGACCGCACGCTCAAGGTCAACCCCAACCCCAAGCCGGACGACGACCCCAAGATCGTGGAGACCTTGGGCAAGAACTTCCTGGCCAAGCGCCTGCCGGTCAACCTGGTGACGATCCGCGTCCTGGTGGCGAAGATCCGCGAGGAGTACCGGCCGCTGTGCGACCCGCGGCTCACCAAGGCGCGCCGCTCCGAGCAGCTCGCGCGCGTGCAGACCCTGCGGCGCAAGCTCGTGATCCTGATCGAGGAGTGCCACCTGCAAGTCAAGAAGGTGCGCCCCTACATCGACCTGCTCGAGGGCCACTACCGCGAGATGCGCTCGATCGAGCGCAAGCTGGCGGCGCTCAAGGCCTCGTCCAAGAACCCCAAGCGTGGCTCGACCGCGCAGCGCGAGCTGCAGGAGCGGCTGGCGGAGCTCGAGCTGGTGGCGCTCGAGCCCGCCGACCGGTTGAAGCGGCGCCTGGACCAGGTGCGGCTGCACTTCGCCGAGTACGAGGAGGCCAAGCGCCAGCTCTCCAGCGGCAACCTGCGCCTGGTGGTCTCGATCGCCAAGAAGTACCGCAACCGCGGCCTGTCGTTCCTGGACCTGATCCAGGAGGGCAACACCGGCCTGATGAAGGCGGTTGAGAAGTACGAGTACCGGCGCGGCTACAAGTTCTCGACCTACGCCACCTGGTGGATCCGCCAGGCGATCACACGCTCGATCGCCGACCAGGCGCGGACGATCCGCATCCCGGTGCACATGATCGAGACGATGTCGAAGCTGCGCAACGTCACCAAGAAACTGGTGCAGGCCAAGGGCCGCGAGCCGTCGGTGGAGGAAGTGGCCGAGGCGACCGGGATCTCGGTGGAGGAGGCCAAGCGGGTGATCAAGATCAGCAAGCACCCGATTTCCTTGGATCGCCCGATCGGCGAGTCGGACGACAGCTACTTCGGCGACTTCATCGAGGACGAGTCGGCCGAGAGCCCGGTGCAGGCGGCCGGGCACGAGATGCTCAAGGAGCGGATCGACGACGTGCTGTCGACCCTGACCTTCCGCGAGCGCGAGATCGTGAAGCTGCGGTATGGGATCGGGGACGGGTACACGTACACCCTCGAGGAGGTCGGGCGGATTTTCAGGGTGACGCGCGAGCGGGTGAGGCAGATCGAGGCCAAGGCGGTGCGCAAGCTGAGGCACCCGGTGCGCGCCAGGCAGCTCGCGAGCTTCCTGGACGGGGTGGTGGTGCCGGACGACGACGCCGAGCACGGCGGCGAGCTCTGACCCGCCGCGCAGCGGCGGGTCAGCGCGTGCCGCCGTGCGCGGCGTCGTCGCCCGGCGGGCTTTAGCCCGCCGGGGCTCGGCCTCGTAGACTCGGCCTCGCACGGGCCTGGATCGC
>DATKBQ010000631.1:0-3126 GCA_035546375.1 Planctomycetota bacterium
TCCTCGACGAGGCGCACGTCGCGGCGCCCGCCTCCGCCAGCAAGTACGCGATCGACTCGCGCATCACGCGCACCATCCGCGATATCGCACACCGCTTCGAGAACCGCCTGTTCCTGTCCGCCACCCCCCACAACGGCCACTCGAACAGCTTCTCCGCGCTGCTCGAGATCCTCGACCCGCAGCGCTTCACGCGCGGCGTGCCGGTGACCGATCCGGAAGAGCTCGAACCGGTGCTGGTGCGGCGCCTCAAGTCCGACCTGCGCGCTCTCGGCAAGGGGAAGTTCCCGGAGCGCCGCGTGCTCGCCGTCGATCTCGTCCACGACAGGAGCGCGTGGACGCAGTGCATCCACGAGCTGCGCGACGGCGAACGCCGCCAGGTCCATCCCGAGGGCGACGCGGCGCCCGCCCCGCTCGACGGCGCCGCTTCCGCCGACCCTCTCGAGCTCCAGCTCGCCGAGGAGCTCGCCGCCTACCGCGACCGCCTCGAGAGCGGCCTGCGCAAGCGCGAGCGGCTGGTTTTGGCGAGCCTCCAGAAGCGCCTGCTCTCGAGCCCCGAGGCCTTCTACCGCACCCTCCAGGTCCACGCCCGCGGCCTGCGCCGCCGCGCCGAGGCCGCCGAAACGGACGCCCAGGCCGAGCTCGAAGCGACGGCGCCGACGGCTACCGATGTCGAGCTCGCGGCCGACACCCCCTCCGACACCGAGGTCGACGACGAGTACGGGACCGACGAAGAGCAGGTCGACGCCGCCGAGGCCGAGACCATCGAGCGCGAAAGCCTCCGCCTCGCGAACCGCTACCAGGGGCAGCTCGCCCACGTCGAGCGCATGCTCCAGCTCGCCACCACCGCGCGCGGCGTCCCCGACGCGAAGACCCTGGCGCTGGTCGACTGGATCCGGCGCTGCCAGTGCTCGGGAGCGAGCATCGGCGGCAGCGACGAGCTCTCCGTCGCCGACCGTCGATGGCGGGACCGCCGCGCCATCGTGTTCACCGAGTACGGCGACACCAAGCGCTATCTCCTCCAGGTGCTGCGCACCGCGATCCGCGGCACCGACCGCGAGGACGAACGGATCCTCCAGTTCCACGGCGGCATGTCCGACGAGCAGCGCGAGCAGATCCAGCAGGCCTTCAACGACCCGCGGCACCCCGTGCGCATCCTGGTCGCCACCGACGCCGCCCGCGAGGGCGTCAACCTCCAGGGCTCGTGCGCCGACCTCTTCCACTACGACATCCCCTGGAACCCGGCGCGCATGGAGCAGCGCAACGGGCGCATCGACCGCACCCTCCAGGAGTCGGAGGAGGTGCGCTGCCACTACTTCCGCTACCCCCAGCGCGCCGAGGACGTGGTGCTCGAGACCCTCGTCCACAAGGTGGAGACCATCCGCAAGGAGCTCGGGTCACTGGGCGCCGTCGTCCTCGACCGCCTCGAGGCCGCCCTCGAGCAGGGCATCCGCGGCGACACCCTCGACGCGCTCTCTCGAGCCGAAGAGCTGGGCGGCCGCCGCGAGACCGCCCGCACCGAGCTCGAGACCCAGCGCGAGCTCGAGTCGATGCGCCGCGAGATCGACGAGGTGAGCGACATCCTCAACGCCTCGCGCGACCACACCGGCTTCGACGCCGAGGCGCTGCGCCAGGTCGTTCGCGCCGGACTCGAGCTCAACGGGCTCGACGACCTCGAGCCGCTCGAAACCGCGCCCGAGATCCCCTCGGCAACCGCGCACAGCAACGACCCACCGCGCCACGCGCTCCCCCCCTTCCCCGCCTCCTGGCAGGGGACGCTCGACACCCTGCGCCCGCCGCGCCGCCGCGACGAGCCGCTCTGGGAGTGGCGCCGGCGCCCGCCGCCGCCGGTCATCTTCGAGCCGCTCGACCGGCTCGACAGCACCTGCGCCCAGCTCCACCTCCAGCACCCGTTCGTCAAGCGCCTGCTCCAGCGCTTCCTCGCCCAGGGCTACAGCGCCCACGACCTCGCGCGCGTGACCGTGCTGCGCAACGAGAGCGACTCCCGAGCGCGCGCCATCGTGCTCGGCCGGCTCACCCTGTTCGGCGCCCGCGCCGCGCGCCTGTACGACGAGCTGGTCGCGGTGGCCGCCCCCTGGCTCGAAGCCGGCGGCGACCGCCACCTCCAGCCCTTCGCCGAGCGCGCCGACCGCCGCGCGGTCGAGTCGCTCTGGCAGCTCCTCGCCGAGCCGCACGCCCTCGACGACGTCCCCGAGACCGCCCGCCGCCGACTGCGCGACGCCGCCGGCGGCGACTTCCGAACGCTGTGGCCGGCGGTGCGCGACGAGGCCGACCACCGCGCCCACGAGGCGGCGCGTCTCCTGGAGGAGCGCGGCCGTCGCGAGGCCGAGCAGCTCCGCGGCATCCTCGCCCGCCAGCGCCACGCGATCGAGCGCCGGCTCGCCGAGAAGCAGCTCGCCCTCGACTTCACGGATGCCGAGAAGGCCCAGCGCGACCAGCTCGCGGATGACCTGCAGCACATGGAGCGGCGCCTCGCCGAGCTGGCGCGGGAGGCCACTACGGAGCCGAAGCAGATCGAGGAGCTCTACCGGGTCACGCTCAAGCGGCTGGAGCCGGTGGGGCTGGTGTACCTGTGGCCGGTGACGAAGGGATGAAGAACGAGGCGCGGCCCGGCTCGTCGTTCGACTGGGATCCCACGTTCAGCGAATGCTGGTCTCGCACCCGAAGGGAGGCCAGGCACGTGGGCACAGCGTCGTGAGTTGGAAGCTCATACTGGCCGGGTTCCCGTTGCTTCTTCTTGGAGCTTCGGGCTGTCGTTACACCTCGGAGGTGAGTGAGTTGCCGGTAGAGCCTCCACTCGAGGAGCTTCTCCTTAGCCGATTTGGGAATACCGCCGAGCTCTTTGCGACCTACTCTTCAGGATACGACTACAGTGACCAGATACCCGAGAGCCTCTTTGACGGCTTTTGGGGCGGCATCACGGCATCTGAAGCGGAGACCCTCTTCGGGCCACCGGTCTCGGTAGAGAGTGAACCCTATGGGCAAGTGTATGAATACGAAGTAGAGGCTGGACACGTAGCGTTGATGGAGATCCCTCAGCCAGGGGGAACGTGGTGGAACCTCCGGCTGTATCCGAAGAGCCTAGTTCTCGAGGATGTCCTGCCTCCT
>DATKBQ010000632.1:0-2274 GCA_035546375.1 Planctomycetota bacterium
AGGCGAGAGCCCGAGGTCAGCTCCGCGACCCGCATCCTTGCGCCGGTGGGCGCGAAGCTCTTCCTACCTGAATTCCGCGTCCGGTTCGGCCGTCTGCGGCCGAACCGGACGCGGAATCTCGCGGCCGTACTCGGCCGCGAAAGCGCGCGAAGGCGCGCCTCTGCACGCTTGCGCCTTCGTCCCTTCCCGCAAACCCAGGCCTGCGCCGACGCCCTCCCTCCAGAGCTTCGATCTTCCGCCTACACTATCGCCGCGATGGCCCGCGAGCCCGACCCCCAAACCCTCCTCGCCCAGCTCGAATCTAACCTGCAGAGTGCCCCCCCCGCCCCCGGCTACATCCTCCGCGGCGAGGAACGCTACTTCCGCGTCCGAGCGCAGGAAGCGATCCTCAACGCCGCGCGCCAGCGCAACCTCGAGACCTGCCTTCACGACACCCGCGCCAGCGGGTTCGACCTCCAGGCCCTTCTCGGCGACCTGTGCAGCCCCTCGATGTTCGCCGCCGAGCGCTGCATCGTCCTCGAGGCGCCCGAGAGCCTGCTCGCGAAGCAGGACGGTCGCGAGCCCGCGACCGCCAAGGCCATCCGTTCCTTCCTCGACCTCCACCGAGGCTCGATCGTGCTGCTGGCCGACTCGCTGCGCGCCGACAACGCCACCGTCAAGGCGATCGTCGCCGCGGGCGGGTCGCTCCTCACCTTCCGCTCGCTCTACGAGTCCCCGCCGCCGTGGGCGCGCAACCCCGATCCGCGCGGCAGCGAGCTGTGCCTGTGGACGCTTTCCCGCGCACGCGATCTCGACGTCCGCCTTTCCGCGGACCAGGCCCTCCTGCTCGTCACCGCGCGGGGAAACGACCTCCACGCCATCGAGGGCGAGCTGAAGGCCCTGCGCTCCGGCGGGGGCGAGCTCCTGCGCCGGCTCGAGAGCGATGCGCCGGCGGTGCCCTACAAGGTGGCCGAAGCCGTCCTGTGCGGCGACCTGCCGCGCGCCCTGGTCGGGATCGAGACCCTCTTCCGCGGCGGGATCGAGCGCGACAGTCAACGTCAGGTCGAGCCCAAGGCCCTGCTCGCGATCTTCTTCGCCTCCCTGCGCGGCTCCCTGCGCCAGAACCTCGCCGGCGCCGCCGCGATCGCGGCGGGGCTCGACGTCGAGGCGGCCGCGGCCGAGGCCGGCGTGCCGGGTGCGCCGGGCGCGCGACAGGCCTTCCTCCGCGCCCAGTCGCTGCGCCGCGACTGGCGCGCGATGCAGGACGATCTCTGCGAGCTGGAGCGGCGCTCGCGGAGCTCGGCCGAGGTCGACGCCAGCGACCTGGCGCGCTTCGCCCTGCGCTGGCGCGCGCCGGCGCGCTCGGGCACTCGCTCGGGGACGGGAGCTGGATGAGCGACGCCCGAGCTCAGGGCTCGGAATGACGCCGTAAAAAGGCCGCCACCTCGACCTTTCCAGCGCTGCCCTCCGCCACGGTGAGGATCAGGCCCTCGAACGCTCGGCCCGGAGCCGAAACGGTGACACCGTTGAGCCACAGGAACTGGAGCGCGGCAACTGCGCCGGTGCTCTTGTTTCCATCCACGAAGGGATGGTTCTTGACGAGGTGGTACAGATAGGCAGCCGCCATCTCGGACAGGTCAGCATGGAAATGCTCTCCCGCGATGCCCGAGCGGGGTACGGCCAGCGCCGATTGCAAGAGGCCCATGTCGCGGACGCCCTGGCTTCCGCCGTACCGTTCGACCAGCTCGGCGTGCAGCTCCAGGACGTCCGCGAGCGAGAGGAAATCCGGCGCCTTCACCTGTCGGCCAAGCGCTTCAGCATCTTCCCGTACCTCTTGTGAACCCGGCGCATCCCGCTCGTCAGCCGCTTCGTGCGGGCGTCCGCGGCGACCGGCGCGATGATCAGGCAGCGGCCGTCGGTCGTGATCGACAGCAACGTGTCGGCGTCGATCTCGAGCAGCTCCAGCACCGGCTTGTCGATCACCAGGGCCAGGCTGTTTCCGTGCTTGGTCAGCTTCTTCTGCATGGCGGCTTGGGCGGGCTCTCGCCTCGCTGTAAGTACATCGTGATTACATTGTGCTATCGGCCGGCCTAGGACTCCAGCCCGAGGCGACGGCGGGACCGCCGGTCGCCGCGCGCCCCTCGCCCGGCCGGGCCCTCTCCCGAACGGTTCGTTGGTTCCGCCGCCCCCTGACTCGCGGCACGCGCGAGGCGCCTGTGCCGCAGCCGCGTCGGCGGGTCCGGCGCGTGCACCGCTTCGCTGCGCCCTCGCCCTGGCGGTCGATGCCCGGGGGCC
>DATKBQ010000633.1:0-13761 GCA_035546375.1 Planctomycetota bacterium
AGCGTCCTGCCAGCGCCTGCTCCATCAGCTCGCCCAGGCGGGCGGGGCTCGGGCTGACGATGCAGCCGGCGCGCTCGAGGGCGGCGATCTTCTCCTTCGCGGTGCCCTTGCCGCCCGAGATGATCGCGCCGGCGTGGCCCATGCGCCGGCCCGGCGGCGCGGTGGCGCCGGCGACGAAGGCGACTACCGGCACCTTCACCTGGCCCTGGATGTACTCCGCGGCCGCCTCCTCGGCCGTGCCGCCGATCTCGCCGATCAGGATCAGGCCGTCGGTCTCGGGGTCGCGCGAGAAGGCCTCGAGGCAGTCGATGAAGCTCGTGCCGTTCACCGGGTCGCCGCCGATCCCCACGCAGGTCGACTGCCCGATGCCGCGCGTCGTGAGCTGCCACACCGCCTCGTAAGTGAGCGTGCCCGAGCGCGAGATCACGCCCACTCGGCCCGGCTTGTGGATGTAGCCCGGCATGATGCCGATCTTGCACTCGCCGGGCGTGATCACGCCGGGGCAGTTGGGGCCGATCAGGCGCGAGGAGGAGCCGCGCATCGCCTCCATGACCCGCACCATGTCGAGCACCGGGATGCCCTCGGTGATCGCGACGATCGTCTCGATCCCGGCCTCGACCGCCTCGAGGATCGCCGAGGCCGCGTGCGGCGGGGGCACGTAGATCATGCTCGCGTTGCAGCCGGTCGCCTCGCGCGCCTCGCGCACCGTGTCGAACACCGGCCGGCCGAGGTGCTCGGTCCCGCCCTTCTTGGGCGTCACGCCGCCGACCAGGTTCGTGCCGTAGCGGATCGCCTGCTCGCTGTGGAACGTCCCGTGCTTGCCGGTGAAGCCCTGGCAGATCAGGCGCGTGTCCTTGCCGACGAAGATGCTCACGCCTGCGCCCCCTGCCCCTGGCGCGAGCCCCGCCGGCCGCGCGCGGCGTCGCAGGCTGCTCGAGCCGCGTCATCGAGATCCGTGGCGGTGACGATCGGGAGCTTGGATCCCTCGAGGATCTTCCGCCCCTGCTCCACGTTGGTGCCTTCCAAGCGCACGATGAGCGGCACGCCCAGGTGCACCTCCTTCGCGGCGGAGAGGATCCCTTCGGCGATCACGTCGCACTTCCTGATGCCGCCGAAGATGTTGACGAGCACCGCCTGCGTGTTCCGGTCGGCGAGCAGGATGTGGAAGGCCGCGCTCACCTGCTCGGCGGTCGCGCCGCCGCCCACGTCGAGGAAGTTGGCGGGCTCGCTGCCATAGAGCTTGATGACGTCCATGGTGGCCATCGCCAGGCCCGCGCCGTTCACCATGCAGCCGATCTCGCCGTCGAGCTTGATGTAGTTCAGGCCGTGGCGCGAGGCCTCGACCTCGAGCGGCTCCTCCTCGTCCAGGTCGCGCAGCGCCGCCAGGTCGGGGTGGCGGAAGAGGGCGTTGTCGTCGAGGTTGATCTTCGCGTCGAGGGCGACGAGCCGCCCTTGCCGGGTCGCCACCAGCGGGTTGATCTCCGCGAGCGAGCAATCCAGCTCGAGGAAGGCGCGCGCGAGCCCGCGCACGAGCTCCGCCGCCTGGCCGCGCAGGCCTTCGGGCAAGCCGAGACCGCCCGCGAGCCGCAGCGCATCGGCCTCCGCTAGCCCCTTGGTGGGCGAAAAGGCGGCGCGCAGGATCTTCTCCGGGCTCCTCGCGGCCACCTCCTCGATGTCCATGCCGCCCTCGGAGCAGGCCATCACGACCGGCAGCCGCTGCTCGCGGTCGATGGCGACGGCGAGGTAGGCCTCGCGCTCGATCTCGCTCGCCTCCTCGACCCAGACCCGGCGCACGGTCTGGCCTTGCGGCCCGGTCTGGTGCGTCACGAGCTTGGCGCCGAGCATCGCGGCGGCGGCGGCGCGCGCCTCCTCGGGGCTGCGCGCGAGCTTGACCCCGCCCGCCTTGCCGCGGCCTCCGGCGTGGATCTGCGCCTTGACCACGCTGATCGGCCCACCCAGCTCGCGATGCGCGCGCTCGGCCTGGTCCGGCGTCGTGCACTCGAACCCGCGCGGCACCGCCAAGCCGAAGCGCGCGAAGAGCTGCTTGGCCTGGAACTCGTGGAGCTTCATGAGGCGCGGGAGTTTACTGGCGTACGGCGCGGGCGGCCAGGGCTCCGCGGTCCGATCGGCCCGCGCGCGGTACCGCCGCGAGCTGGCGAGCCGCGCCGGCGGCGAGCAAGATGGCCGCATGCTCCCCGGCGGCGCCCGCGGCGCGATCCTGGTCGACCGCGAGATCACGTCCCTCTTGGGCACGGCGCTGCGCCCCGCGGCCAGCGCGCGTCCGATCGAGCCGGACCAGGTCCAGTCGTCGAGCCTCGACCTGCGCCTGGGACCGCGCGCCCATCGGATCGCCGCGAGCTTCCTGCCGGCGCGCTCGATCCTGCACGAGCGCCTCGCCGAGCTGGAGACCGCCCGGCTCTCGCTCGAGCCGCCGGGAGCGATCCTCGAGCGCGGTGGCGTGTACCTGGTGCCGCTCGACGAAGAGCTCGAGCTTCCGCCGGACCTGCGCGCGAGCTTCAACCCGCGCAGCTCGACTGGCCGCTGCGACCTGTTCGCGCGCGTCCTCGCGCCGGGCCACGGGCGCTTCAACGAGGCGCCCGCCGGCTGGCGCGGCCCGCTGTGGCTCGAGATCGCGCCGCTCTCGTTCGCGGTGCGGCTGGTGCGCGGCGACCGGCTGTGCCAAGTGCGGCTCGAGCGCGGCGAGGCGCGGCTGGATGCGGGCGAGCTCTTGGCCGAGCACCGGCGCGCGCCGCTCGCATGGAGCGAGGGCCGTCCGCTCGAGGCGAGCGAGCTGCAGATCGACGCCGAGGGCGGCCTCGCACTGCACCTGGGCCTCGTCGGCCGCGAGCCCGCGGGCTGGCGCGCGCGCATCGAGGCACCTGTGCTCGAGTTCGGGCGCGAGCGGGCGCACGAGCCGCGAGAGTTCTGGGAGGGCGTGCACGCCCCGAACGGCCACTGCGTGCTGGCGCCGGGCGGCTTCTACCTCTTCGCGAGCCGCGAGCGCGTGCGCGTCCCGCCGCACCTGGCGGCCGAGATGGTGCCGGTCGACGTCGGGCTGGGCGAGATGCGGAACAACTACGCGGGGTTCTTCGACAACGGCTTCGGCTGGCGCGACGAGCCGATCCCCGGGACGCCGGCGGTGCTCGAGGTGCGCGCCCACGACGTGCCGTTCCTGGTGGAGGACGGGCAGGTGTTCTTCCGCCTGCGCTTCTTCGCCACGTCGGGCCGGCCGGAGCGCCTGTACGGCGAGGGCCGCGGCTCGCGCAGCTACCAGGACCAGGACCTGGCGCTGGCACGGTGCTTCCGGGCCTCCGAACCGTGAGCTGGACGGCGACCCGCCTCGAACAGACCCGCAGCCATAGCGATCGCGGATCGGCGCAAGGTCCCGCGCAAGGTTTCGTCGAGGCCCAGGCATGAACGTCGCGCGTTGGTAGGTCTCCGCGAGCTGATCTGTCCCCAATCAAACGAACGACGCCGAGCGGGAGCGCGTCCGGCCGGCCGTTTGATTGGGGACAGATTGCAGATCAGTGCCGCTGCACGCTCGTTCCCTCGACACCCGCGACCTCGCCGCCGGCGCCGCGCACGGATCGCTCGCGACCTCGAGGTCCTACCCCGGCACCAGCGGGTCCGTCCGCGACGCGACGACCATGAAATCCGTCTCCCGCGGATCCGGCCGACCGCGGGTCAGGGCGGACACGAGGACGAGCAGCACCACGTTCGCCGCCAGCCCGTAGATTCCTTCGTGCAGCAGGAACGGCCGCAGCTCCGGGCTCACGGCGAACAGCACGCTGACCGCGCTCCCGCCCACCAAGCCCGCGAGCACCCCCGGTCCCGTCGCGCCGCTCCAATACAAGGTGGCGAGGAGCGCGGGCATGAGCTGCGCGATCGGCCCGTACGCGTACAGCAGGAGATTCACCAACGTCCCCTCGAACTGGATCGCGAGCACGTAGGCGCCGGCCATCACCGCCAGCACCACGAAGCGGATCGCCGTGCGCTCCTCGCGTTGGCCCAGCCGCCGGCCGAGGGCCGTGACCCAGCCGTCGCGCACCAGGATCGACGCCGAGGCGTGCGCGATCGCGTCGCCGCTCGACATCGACGCCGCGACGGCGCCCGCGCAGAACAGGCCGACCACGAGCCCCGGCAGCTCCAGGTTCATCAGGATGTGCGGCAGGATCTGGTCCGGCACCGGCGGCGCGGGCTGGAACAGGACTCCCGCGAAGCCGATCAGGAGGATCGGCAGGAGGAAGACCTGGAAGGTCGGGTAGAGCACCACGGTGCGCTGCAGGGTCCGCGCGTCGCGCGCGGAGAAGGCCTTCATGAACAGGTGCGGCCAACACGAGAAGCCGACGATCGAGACGATCACCGCCGAGGAGTACTCCCCCCACGTCCACGCTAGCTCGCCGCCGGAGGCGAGGCCCGGCGGGACCAGCAGCTCGGGTCGCGTCTCTGCGATGCGCTCGAACATCGCTCCCACGCCGCCGTAGAGCCGGTACGGCAGCCACAGGCCGAGGACCCACGCGAGCGCGAGCATGAACACGCCCTGGAACACGTTCGTCCAGCCGACGCCGAGCACGCCGCTCTTCCACACGTAGGCGAGCACGACGGCGTAGACCACCGCCGCGCCCAGCCACTCCGCGACCGCGCCGCGCGTCACCACGTTCAGGACCAGGCCCGCGCCCTTCATCTGCAGCGCCAGGTAGGGCACGAACGCGAGCGTGCTGATCGCGGCCATGACCCCGGCCAAGGCCGGCATCTGGAAGCGGTGCGCCACCATCTCCGCCTGGGTCACGAAGCCGTGGCGCCGCCCGAGGCGCGCCGCGCGCGGGCCGAGGAAGTAGAACGGCACGAACCCGAGGGCGCCGTAGCCGAGGATGTAGAGCGCCGCCACGCCGCGCCGGTACGCCCATCCCGGCAGCCCGAGGAACGCGAAGGCCGAGAAGATCGTCGCGCCGGTGATGAAGTACATCAGGACCAGCCCGAGCGCGCGGTCGCCGGCGACGTAGCCCACCGCGCTCGCGCTGCTCTTGCGCCCGGGCAGCGTGCCGACGGCGAGGCAGGCCGCGAGGTACGCGCCCACCACGGCGACGACCAGGCCGGCCGAGGTCACTCGCGATCGCTCCCCCGCGCCAGCGCGTCATACAGGCAGAGCACGGCGAAGGTCAGCACCACCCACAGGAACACCCAGAACACGCTGAACGGCAGTCCCAGGACCAGCGGCTCGATCCGCGCGCCGAACAGCGCGTAGCCGGGCCAGACCAGCGCCGCCAGGACGAGCGTGCACCAGGCGGCCAGGGCCGCGGTCGGGCCGGCGCGGCTGGGGGGCATCCCGGGAGCGTAACGGGGCCTTCACCCCGCGCCCACCGCGTCCCAGGCCCGGGCTCGGTCCCTTGATTCTTGCCCCGCTCGGCCCCCTCGCCTGCGGATGTCCTCCTGGAAACCAAGGAGGACCCCGTGACGAAGCTACCGATCCAGACCCTCGCCGCCCTCGCGCTGACCCTCTCCGGCGCCGCGGCGCGCGCCCAGACCCTGATCTACGACCTGCCCGGCCAGTCGGCGGGCGACCAGCTCGGCAGCGCGCTCGGCGCCGCCGGCGACTTCGACGGCGACGGCTTCACCGACCTGCTCGTGGGGAGCCCGGCCGCCGCCGGCGGCCGCGGCGTCGTCCAGGTGATCTCGGGCGCGACCGGCGTCGTGCTCCACACCTGGACCGGCGGCGCGCCCGGCGACCTCTTCGGCAGCGCCGTGTCCGGCGGCCTCGACCTCGACGGCGACGGCCGCTCGGAGGTCGCGGTCGGCGCGCCCCTCGCGGACGGCGGCAACGGCCCCGGCTCGGGCGCCGCTCACGTCTACTCGGGCGGCAGCGGCGCGCTGCTCTGGAGCGTCGCCGGCGACTCCGCCGCCGACCACTTCGGCTCCTCGGTCCTCGCGCTGAGCGACGTCGACGGGGACGCCGTCGCGGACTTCGCCTTCGGCGCCCTCGACGACGACAACGCCGGAAACGCCTCCGGCAGCGTGCGCGTGGTCTCGGGCGCGAGCGGCGCGGCGCTGTACTCGCTGAACGGCACGGCGGCGAACCAGCTCTTCGGCTACGCCCTGTGTGCGCTCCCCGACCGCGACGGCGACGGCTTCGCCGAGATCGCAATCGGAGCCCCCGGGACGGCCGCGTCGAGCCTCCTCGGATACGTGCGCATCGTCTCCGGGGCCAGTGGAGTCGATCTCGATCTCTACTCGGGCTCGTGGGCCAAGGACAACTTCGGCTCCGCGCTCGCGCCGGCCGGCGACCTCGACGGCGACGGCATCGTCGACCTCCTGGTCGGCGCGCCGCAGAAGGGCAGCGGCGCCACCGGCTACGCCCGGACGATCTCGGCGAGCGGCGCGGTGATCTCGTTCCTGCCCGGCGACTCGGCGCAGGACCAGTTCGGGGCCTCGGTCGCCTGCGCCGGCGACGTCGACGGCGACGGCCTCTGCGAGCTCCTGGTCGGCGCGCCCGGCGACGACGACCAGGGCATCAAGAGCGGCAGTGCGCGCCTGCACTCGGGCGCGAGCGGCGCCGCGCTCTTCACGATCCACGGCCAGGCGGCGAGCTGGGCGCTCGGCAGCGCACTCGCCGGGAACCTGGACCTCAACGGCGATGGAATTCCCGAGCTCGTGCTCGGCGCGCCGGGCGGCGGCGGCGCCGGGCCCGGCGCGGGGAGCGCGCGCGCGATCTCGGCCAAGAGCCTGCCGCTTCACTCTCCCACGCACCTGGTGTCGATGTCGAGCCCCGGCGTGCAGGTGCTCGAGCTGGACGCGGGCCCGACCTTCGCCGGGCGGCCGTACGCCGTGCTGGGCTCGTTCTCCGGCACCGCGCCCGGGATCCCGATCGGCGCGCTGCACGTGCCGCTGAACCCCGACCGCTACTTCGGCCTGCTGCGCCTCACGCCGGGCCAGGCTCCGCTCAGCGCCGCGCGCGGCGTGCTCGACCCCCAAGGCAAGGCGACGGTCCTGTTCCAGGCCGGCCAGCTCTCGGGCGCGGCCCTCGGGCTCAGCTTCCACCACGCTTACGTGGTGGCGGCGCCCTCCGGGATGCCGGCCTTCGTCAGCAACGCCGTCCCCGCTTCGCTCCTTCCCTGACGCCTGCGCGTCCGCAGCCGGGCCGGGCTCGCGTGCTGGCGCGAGTCCGGCCCACCCTTTCGCTCACGCGTGCCGCGACGTCAGAAGCTGCCGTGGCGAGCGCGCTGGCGGCGGTTCACCTTCCGGCCGCCCTTGGTCTTCTGGCGCGTGCGGTAGCCGGTCTTCTTGGCGTGCTTCGTCTTGCTCCTGCGGATGTTGATCTTCATGGCGCGGCGCGATCCTGGGTCGTGGGTGGGCGAAGGAGTGTAGTGCGGCCGCTCCGGGGGGCAAGTGCACGGCCCCCGAAGCCGTCCCGGGCTAGGCGCCCGCCGCCCGCCGCGGCCCCACCATCTCCGCCGGCACGACGGCGCGGTCGAACTCCTCGCCGGTCATCAACCCCAGCTCCACCACCGCTTGGCGCAGGGTCTTGCCCTCGGCGTGGGCCTTCTTCGCCACCTTGGCTGCGTTGTCGTAGCCGATGTGGCGGTTGAGCGCCGTCACCAGCATCAGCGACTCGCGCATCAGGCGCTCGATCCGCTCGCGGTCGATCTCGAGGCCCAGGACGGCGTGCTCGCGGAAGGAGTCGCAGGCGTCGGAGAGGAGCGCGATCGACTCGAGCACGTCGTGGGCGATCAGCGGCTTGTAGACGTTCAGCTCGAAGTTGCCCTGGGAGCCCGCGAACCCGACGGCGGCGTCGTGGCCCATGACCTGCACGCAGACCATGGTCAGCGCCTCGCACTGGGTCGGGTTGACCTTGCCGGGCATGATCGAGCTGCCGGGCTCGTTCTCCGGCAGCTTCAGCTCGCCCAGGCCGCAGCGCGGGCCGGAGCCGAGCCAGCGGATGTCGTTCGCGATCTTCATCAGGGCGACGGCGGCGACGCGGAGTGCGCCGGAGAGGAACACCAGCGCGTCGTGCGCGGCCAACGCCGCGAACTTGTTCGGCGCGCTGACGAAGGGGAGGCCGATCGCCTCGGCGATCTTGCGCGCCGCGAGCTCGGCGTAGCGCGGGTGCGTGTTGAGGCCGGTCCCCACGGCGGTGCCGCCCAGGGCCAGCTCGTACACCCCCTCCAACGCGGAGCGGACCGCGCGCTGCGCGTCGCGGAGCTGCTGCACGTAGCCCGAGAACTCCTGGCCCACGGTCAGCGGCGTCGCGTCCTGCAGGTGCGTGCGCCCGATCTTGACCACGTCGCGCCAGGCCGAGGCCTTCGCGTCGAGCGCGCCCGCGAGCGCCTCGAGCACCGGCAGGAGCCGGCGCGCGCACTGCTCGGCCGCGGCCACGTGCATCGCCGTCGGGAACACGTCGTTCGAGGACTGCGAGCGGTTGACGTGGTCGTTGGGGTGGATCGGCCGCTTGGAGCCCAGCTCTCCGCCGAGGAGCTGGATCGCGCGGTTGGCGATCACCTCGTTGGCGTTCATGTTGGTCTGCGTGCCGGAGCCGGTCTGCCACACGACCAGCGGGAAGTGCTCGTCGAGCTCGCCGTCGACGACCTCCTGGGCCGCGCGCAGCAGCGCCGCACGCTCCTGTTCCCCGAGCATGTCCAGCTCGCCGAGCTCGATGTTCGCCAGCGCCGCGCACTTCTTGACGGTGCCCAGGGCGCGGATGAACGGCCGGGTGAAGGTGTGGCCGCCGATCCGGAAGTTCTCCTTGGAGCGCTGGGTCTGCGCGCCCCACAGGGCCTCGGCCGGGACCTCGATCGGGCCGAAGGAGTCGCTCTCGGTGCGGGTCGTGCCCATGGCTCAGAGGAAGCCGAGCCCGCGCAGGACCTCGATGTCCTTGGCGATCGCGCCGGCGGTCTTCTGGAGCTGGATGCGCGACTCGGTGTCGAGCGGGATCTCGACGATCCTCTCGACGCCCTCCTTGCCGAGGATCGCCGGCACGCCCATGTAGATCCCCTCCAGGCCGTACTGGCCGTTCAAGAGGCAGGCACAAGGGAGCATCCGCTTCTCGTCCTCCAGGATCGACGCGGCCATCGCCACCGCGGCCGCCGCCGGCGCGTAGAAGGCGCTGCCGGTCTTGAGCAGCTGCACGATCTCCGCCCCGCCGTCGCGGGTGCGCTGCGCCAGGGCCTCGATCCGCTCTCGCTCCAGCAGACCGGGCAGGGCGACGCCATTCACGGTGCAGGACGCTGGCAGCGGGACCATCGAGTCGCCGTGCGCGCCGAGCACCATGGCGTCCACGTCGAGCACGGAAACCCCGAGCGCCTCGGCGATGAACCAGGAGAAGCGCGCCGCGTCGAGCGCCCCCGCCATCCCGACCACGCGCCGGCCCGGGAAGCCGGTCTTGGCGCGCATCAGGTGCACCATGCTGTCGAGGGGGTTGGTGACCACGATGACCATCGCGTCCGGCGACCCTTCGCGCACGTACTCGGCGACCGAGGCCACGACCTTGGCGTTGGCCTCGAGCAGGTCCGAGCGGCTCATGCCCGGCTTGCGCGGCAGGCCGGCGGTGACGATGAAGAGGTCCGAGCCCCAGGTCTCGCGCGGCTCGCCGGTGCCTCGGACTCGCGCCGAGAAGCCCTCGATCGCGGCCATCTGGTTCAGGTCGAGGGCGATGCCTCGCGCGCGGCCCTCGAGGACGTCGATCAGGACGATCTCGGAGGCCAGGTTGCGCCGGGCGGCAAGCTGCGCGACGGTCATGCCGACGTAGCCGGCCCCGACGACGGTGAGCTTGGGCTGGGCGATCGAGGGCATGGCGAGAAGCTAGCGCGTCCGGCCGAACGGAACCAGCCCGGGTGACGGGGCCTCGTCCGCGGGGCTAGGTGTGAACGTGCGAACTCCGGCGCCGACGCGGCGGAGAAGAAAGCGTGCACCGCCGATCTGTGGTCGGCCTACCTGCGCCGGAAGTTCCACGTGGAACTGGCGCTGGATGCGCAGGACGCTTGCTGGCTGAACGTGCCCAGCACGGCTCGGAGGATGCGCGCATGCGCAAGCGCCGCCGCGCTCAGACCGACACCGCGTCCAGCGCCTCGATGACCGCCTGCCCCATGGCGCGCGTGCCGACCGCCGTCGGGTCGTCGCGGTCAGCCTTCAAGTCATAGGTCACGTGCACGCCCTCGGCGATCACCTTCGCGATCGCGCGCTCGAGCCGCTCGCCGGCATCGCGCTCGCCGAGGTGGTGCAGCATGAGCACGCCCGAGAGCAGCATCGCCGTCGGGTTGACCCTGTCCTGGCCCTTGTACTTCGGCGCCGAGCCGTGGGTGGCCTCGAAGATCGCGATCCCGCCGTCGCCCAGGTTCATGCCCGGCGCGACCCCCAGGCCGCCGACCAGGCCGGCGCACAGGTCGCTCAGGAGGTCGCCGTAGAGGTTCGGGAGCACGATCACGTCGTACAGCTCGGGCTTCTGCACGAGCTGCATGCACATGTTGTCGACGATGCGGTCCTCGAACTCGACGTCGCCGTACTCCGGGGCCACCTCGCGCGCGACCCGCAGAAAGAGGCCGTCGGAGTGCTTCATGATGTTCGACTTGTGCACCGCGGTCACCTTGCGGCGGCCGTTGGCGCGCGCGTACTCGAAGGCCGCGCGCACGATGCGCCGGGAGCCGAAGACGCTGATCGGCTTGATCGAGATGCCGGAGTCGCGCCGGATCTTCTGGCCCGAGATCGCGGCGATCTCGTCGATCAGGCGCAGCGTCTGCGCCTCTCCCTGTGCGAACTCGATCCCCGCGTAGAGGTCCTCGGTGTTCTCGCGGACGATCACCAGGTCGATCCCCTCGTAGCGCGAGCGCACGCCGGCGTAGCTCTTGCACGGGCGCACGCATGCGTACAGGTCGAACTCCTTGCGCAGCGCGACGTTGACCGAGCGGAAGCCGGTGCCGACGGGCGTGGTGATCGGCGCCTTGATGCAGGTCTTGGTGCGCCGGATCGACTCGAGGACCCGCTCGGGCAGGGGCGTCCCCTCGCGCTCCATCACGTCGATCCCGGCCTCGACCTCGTGCCACTCGAAGCGCGCGCCGGTCGCGTCGAGGACCTCGCGCGTCACGCGCGCCAGCTCGGGGCCGGTGCCGTCGCCGAGGATCAGGGTGACCGGATGGGGCATGGGCGGAGGAGTCTAAGCGCGCCCGCCGCGGCGGGGCAAGCCGCGCCTCACGCGCCGTCGATCCGGTCCTTCTCCTTCTTCCACCATTCCTGCCAGGCCTTGATGCGCCTGGAGCGCTCGCTGGAGTCCTCCGAAGCGGGGTCGAAGGGCAGGTCCTTGCGGCTGAGCTTGACCAGCGCGTGGTAGGCCGCCTCGCGCACCGCGCTCTCGCCGTCGTTGAGGGTCTCGATCAGGGACGGGATCGCCTTGGTCGAGCCGAGGTCCTCGAGCATGCGCGCGGTCGCCATGCGTACGAAGATGTCCGTGTCCTTCAGCGAGCCGACGAGCCACGGCACGACCTCCGGATCGCGCGTCTCCCCCAGCGCCATCACCGCCTGCCAGCGCACGCTGTTGCTCGGGTCCGAGAGCTGCTTGACCAGGCCCATCCACATCGGCGGCGCGGCGGGCGGCGTGGGCAAGGGCTCCTGCGCCGCGCTGCCCGGCTCGATCGAGGCTTCCTCGAGCGCGGCCAGCGTGCGCGCGGCCTCGCGCATGCCGTCCTCGAGGGAGCTGTAGCGCTGCTGCAAGCGCACCAGCTCCTGATCGTGGCGCTGGAGCACGCCGAAGCCCTCGCGGATCTCCGCCAGGCTCGCGTCGAAGCCGGCGAGGCGCTCCTCCACCCGGCGCGAGGTCTCGGCCGCGCTCTGGATCGCCTGGTCGATGCGAGCGCGGCTCGACTCGAGCTGGCCGGCGACGACGCCCTTGAACTCCGCGCTCGCCTGCTCGATCGCGCGCTGGGCGCGGTCGAGCTGGCTGATCGAGAGGGCGAGGGCGGTGCGCACCCGCTCCTCGCGGGCGTGCGCCTCCCGCTCTCCCTGCTGGATCCGGTCCGAGAGCCAGAAGCCGAGCCCGGCGGCCAAGAGGATCGCGATCAGGGCGAGCCCCACCCCGGCTCCGCCCCCGCGGGAGCGCGCGGCCGCGAGGGCGGCGTGCGAGGGATGCGCGGGCGCATGGGCGGGCGGCGTGGCTCCGCCGGGCGCCGCATGGGCCTCGCTCGCGGGCCCCGGGCCGGCCGTGCCGACCGTGATCGGCGGGAGCGGCGCAGAGGCCGAGGGCTCCGCGCGGCCCGCGGCGGACGCTTCGTCCTCGGCGGTCATGAGCGCCTCGCAGCGCGCGCAGATCACGCGTCCCTTGCGCAAGACCGCGCGGCCGGCGTCGAGGTCCGACTGCGGGACCGACTCGTTGCACAGATCGCAGAAGTGGACTTTCATCGCTCGCTCCGGCGCCTCGCTGGTGAGCTTCGCACCGCCGCGCGGCCGGGCACGGCCGCGACGCCGGCTAGACTTTCCGAGAGGGCTGCCCCGGCCCGGGCTGGCTGCGACCGGCCCTCGACCGAGGCTTCATTCTACAGATCCGCTCACCCACAATCCCCACGTGTTCGACGCTGCGTCCCGCTCCCACGACCTGACGGGGCTCGCCTTCCTGGCCGAGTTCCTCGAGATCGCCCTCCGCCACCGCCCGGAGAACGTCGAGGCCCTGGCCGAGCTGGGCCACGTGTACACGCGACTGGGCAGGCTCACGGAGGGTCTCGCCGTCGACCGCCGGCTGGTGCTCCTGATACCGGAGAACCCGACCGTCCACTACAACCTCGCCTGCTCGCTCGCCCTGTGCGGCGAGCGCGAGCGCGCGCTGGACGAGCTGGAGCGCGCGATCGGCCTGGGCTACGCCGACCCCGCGTTCCTGCTCGAGGACGGGGACCTCGAGAGCCTGCGGGCCGACCCGCGCTTCGATGCGCTGGTGAAGAGGCTGCAAGCCAGCCGCCCCGCGCCGTAGGCGCGGCGGCGTCTAGCTGCGCGTCACCAGGATGCCTTCGCCTTGGCGCGAGCGCACCCACGCTTCCCAGCGCTGCACGCTGGTCTCGCGGCTGGCCTCGTCGGCGCGCGGGTCGAAGCCGAAGCGCTCGCGCGTCGCCTCGAACAGGGCCTGCGAGCACCACGCGCGCGTCCAGAGGCTCTCGTCGCGCAGGCCGGAGACCAAGGTCCCGATCTGGCTCCAGTCGCCCAGGCGCAGGAAGGCGCGCGCGCGCTCCAGCTCCAGCCCGCTCTCGAGCTCGGCGGGCCAGGCAAGCGCGCGCAGGGGCTCCACCAGCCGGCTGTCGCCCGTTGCGCCGAGCGCCGCAACGGCGGAGCCGGCGACGTCGGGCCGCGGGTCGAGGCACAGCGCGAGCAGCGGCCGGTACACCGGCTCGCCGATGCGAGCGAACCAGTGGATCTGCTCGACGCGCTCGGCGCCGTGCGTCCAGGGCAGGCGGCGGATCTGGTCGTCGATCTGCTGGCGCAAGAGCGGCGACGGCTCGAGCCAGCCGTCGGGGTTGACGTGGCGCTCGGGCGTCCCGCCGCTCGTGACGCAGGCGGCGAGGAGCGCGGGCACGAGCGCGGCGGTGAGCCGGCGCGGGTACGGACACGGCGCGAGGGCGTGCATGCTGGGCTTCTCCGAGGGTCGCGGTCCGGCGCGGGCCCGGGCCGCTTCGCCTATCGGCGCTCGGCACCCGCGGCTTGAAGCTCGCCGGAGCCGGCTCCCGCCCGCGGGCCCGGCGCGGCGGGGGCCGCGAGGCGCGGGCGCCGCAGCCGCAGCGCCAGCGCCGAGGCGAAGAG
>DATKBQ010000634.1:0-2127 GCA_035546375.1 Planctomycetota bacterium
GGCGGAGAACCTGAAACCCTATGTCGAGGCCCATGAGGACATTCGCCGCGCCATCGAGCACGGCTTCGCCACGGCGCTCAAGGCCAAGCTGCGCGCCAGCAACCGCACCATCGCCGAGGCCGGCGGAGTCGCGCCCGCGGCCTGATTACCCCTGCTCGAATCACTCGACGCGAGGCTAGGTGTCAGCTTATGTTCATCTTTCGTGGAGGAAATTTTCCACGGGGCAGCCACGGGCCAACAGCTCAAGGCCGTTCTGAGAAGGAGAGAGGAATGCGTCTTCTGCTGGTTTCCGTCATGCTGCTCACCGCTTCCCCCGTCGTCGCCCAATCCCAATACGGCCAGCGCTACACGGAGCCGACCGAGGAGATCGTCGTCACCGGCATCCGTGTCCAGGACTATCGCGACCGCCTCGCCGCCTGCCTCGCGCGCGACTGCGCGCCCAACGAGGACATCGACGCGACCCTGGCGCTCGCCGAGGCTCTCTTGCTCGATGGCGAATATGGCGAGGCGCGGACGGTGGCGCGCGAGTCGATCCGCCGCAACCGCGGCCATGCCGCTCAATATCCGGAGCCGGTCTCCGATCTCTACCGCGCCCATATGCGGCTGGCGCGGCACACCGGTTGGGACCGCGAGGCCGTACAGTCGGCGCGCGACATTCTTAACGCGCTGCAGGCCGGCATCCCGCAGGAGGATCACCGCCACTTCACCGCTCGGTTCGAGCTGGCCGAGCTTCTGATGACGATGGGCCGATATCGGCCGGCAAAGCGAGAGTTGGAACGCCTCGCACGGCTTGCACGAGGAGCCGGCCGCAATGATGTGGCGATCATGGCTGAATTGCGCAGCCTGTTCTACGACGAGATCGCTTTGCCGCGCGGTCCGGCTCGTTCCAGGCTAATCGAGTTGGCGAGCCTGACCGATCCGGCGCGACGGCTGGAGGCGGTGGGAGCCAGAGCACTGCTGGCACGCATCTATCGTTTGGAAGGCGAGAATGAGCGCGCCGACACGCTCCTCGCGGAGATCGGTCGCGGCAATTCGAGCCAGCGGCGGCTCCTCCACTCGCCCCGCTATGAGCTGATCGGCTTGCATCCAAGCGACGGAGAAAACCTCGTCCGCGTGGCGGAGAATTTCGAAGGCAAGTGGGTCGACGTCGGCTTCTGGGTGATGCCGGACGGCCGAGTTGCCGAGATGGAGGTTCTGCGGAGCGGCGGCGAGAGCGTGTGGGCGCGGCCCCTGCTCCAGTCGATCCGCGGCCGGCTCTACTCGACAGCCGAGGAGCCGACCTACCGCCTCGAGCGCTACACGCTCACTGCGGGGCGCGAGCAGCCCACCGGCACGCGCATGCAGCTGCAAATGTCCGATATGGCTCGGATCGAGTATTTAGACCTCACCGCCGGGAACGTGCCGCCGCCAACCCGCGAGCGGAGCAACGGCCTGCGCCCGATCTGAGCGAGGACAAGCTGGCCGGCGGCACAACAAAGAGGGGCGGACGCCGAGCACGCCCCTCCTGTTTTCAGCTCGTCCGCCGCTTGGAAGCGGAAGTCGGCCCCGACTTTACTGTCCCGACGTCTCTCCCCCTTTTGAAAATGGATAGGTCGGTAGGGTGAAACTCAGGGCCGGCGGCGGTGCCAGCCCCGACGCGGGAGACGAGGCGTCTCGGCGGCGCGCGTTAACCGCTTCTTGGCGGACCACAGGTTAGACCGCGCTCGCGGCGCAACGGCTGACCAGGCGGACCTGATCTTCGGGGGGCTCGACCGCGCCGTCTTCGAGACGCTGAACGCGCTGGCGGGCCGCTCGTGGGCGCTGGACAGCCTGATCGCGCTGGCGCTCGACAATGTGCTGGTGAAGGCGGGGCCGATCGGAGCCTGCTTCTTCTACGCCTGGTACCGGGGCGGCGATGCCACCGAATCCGCCCGCCGGCGGCGGATCCTGCTCGTCACCCTGCTGTCGCTGCTGCTCATCGCCCCGCTCACCAAGACGCTGTCGGAAAGCCGCTTGTCGCCCCGGCCGCTGGTCCTCGCCGAGCAGGGCTACGTGCTGCGCGGCGGCGCGCTGGAAGAGGCGCCGCGCGCGCGCTTTCGAGCGATGCAAACCGGGCAGGCGAAGCAGCGGGCGGAGGCGCTGCGCGAG
>DATKBQ010000635.1:0-2592 GCA_035546375.1 Planctomycetota bacterium
GGGCGACGAGGGTGGCGGCGGCGATCGGGTGGGTGCCTTGTGGGGGCAGGAGGTCGACTTCGCAGGCGACGGGGAGCGGGCGGGGGTGGAGGGGCTCGGGGTAGAGGAGCTCGGCGAGGAGGGTTTGGGGGCCGAGGGTGAGGAGGCGGAAGGTGGAGGGGCGCAGGGCAGAGCGCATGGCTTCGTCGGTGGCGGGATCGGTGATGGCTGCGGGGTAGTCGTCGGGCCAGGAGTCGTAGACGTAGAGCGAGTCGGGGCCGAAGTGGAAGGTGCAGGGGGTGCCGGAGGAAAGGTCGCGCGCGGGGTCGGGCAGGTGCCCGGGCGCATAGGCGCTTTCGTCGCCGCGGCGCACGAGGAGCGTGACGCGGTGGGCGACTTGGATCGAGCGTCCCTGCGGGGGGATGAGGTCGGAGAGCTGGATGGCGAAGTAGTGGATGGCGGCGCTCGAGGTCGAGCCGCGCTGCGCCGCGGGGAGGCCCTCGACCGGGATCGGGCGGAAGTCGTAGGAAGGGACGCGCCACGGTCCGCCGTCGACGGAGACCTCCCAGATCGGCAGCACGAGGATGCCTTCGGGCACGGTGGTCGGCGTGGGGACGACGACGTCGAGTTGCGCTTGGGTGGAGGCGTCGCGCGCGAGCACGCGGCGCTGGCGCACGTCGGCGGAGAGCCAGCGCCGGATCGTCTCCTCGCCCTGGGGATGGGTGCCCGCAGCGAGGGCTTCGATCGCGGCTGAGTCGGGTTCGAGGCGGTCCGGAGGCACGCCGCGCGGAGCGCGGGCGCCGGGCGGCGGCATCTCGGGCCTCGGCGCCTCGGGTCCTCTCGGCGCTAGCCACAGGGCGGTGCACGTTCCGAAGAGGATCAGGGGCAGGGTGATCACGGCGAGCGCGGCGAGGATCCAGAGCATCCGGCGCGAGGGGCGGCGGCGCGCGGAGGCGCCGGCAGGGCCGGTCATTGAGGCGGCGACAACGGGCGTCTTCTCTGCGACGTCCGATTCGACCGCGGGCCGGCGCTGCTCGAGCACCGCGCGCAGGTCGGCGGCGAATTCGGCGACGCCGGCGTAGCGCTCGCGCGGTTCGCGCCGCAGCGCCTTCAGGAGCACGCGCTGGAGGTCCTCGGGCAGCGTCGGATCGACGTCGCGGGGCGGGACGATGCGGCCGGTCTGCAAGGCCGAGAAGACCTCGCTCCGCAGCGTGCCCGGGTAGGGCAGGCGCAGGAGGAGGAGCTCGTAGAGGGTCACGGCGAGCGAGTAGACGTCGGTGCGCTCGTCGAGCGGCTCCTCGCGGCGGAAGGCTTGCTCCGGGCTCATGTAGAGCGGCGAGCCGAAGCTCTCGCCGGGCACGGTCAGGCTCGTCGCCTCGAGGTCGAGGGCGAGGCCGAAGTCGGTGAGCCGCGGCGTGCCGTCGCGCTCGAGGATCACGTTCGCCGGCTTGACGTCGCGGTGCAGGATTCCGCGCGAGTGGGCGTAGGCGAGCGCGTCGGCCATGCGCGCGATCGTCTCGACCGCCCAGCGGCGGTAGGCGGCCGGCTCGGTCGGGGCGCCGGCCGGATGGCCTGCGCGGCGCGCGCGGATGCGCTCGGCGAGCGAGTCGCCGCCCTCGACGAGCTCCATCGCGAAGAACGGCGTGCCGCCCACCTCGCCGAAGCTGTAGACCGGGACGATGCCGGGGTGGCGCAGGCGCGCGGCGGCCTCGGCCTCGCGGCGGAAGCGCGCGAGGATCGCCGGGTCGCCGCGCATCGCGGCGGGCAGGACCTTGAGCGCCACGCGCCGGCGCAGGCTGGCCTGCTCGGCCTCGTAGACGACGCCCATGCCGCCGCGCCCGATCTCGCGCACGATCCGGAACTCGCCGAGCCGCGACGGCGGCACCTCGCGCGGCTCGGGCGGCTGCTCGACCAGTGCCAGCACGGCGAGGAAGCGGCGCAGGGCGTCGGCGTGCTCGGGGTGGGCGGCGACGAGCGCCTCGGCGTCGAGCGGCTCGCCCGCGTGCAGCCGCTCCAGCACTCGGTCCTGGATCTCTTCGAGCGATTCGGGCATGGGTGTTCCTCCATCCTCTCCATGGCGGCGAGCCGGCGCGAGGTCGCGCGAAATCCGCCGCCGGGGGCAGGGCCCGCCTGGCGGCCGAGGCGTGGGGCCGGCGGCGACGGGTCGAGTCGCACTGCGCGCCCGCCTGCGCCGCCTCGGCCCGGCGGGCTACGGCTCGAGTCGCGCGTGCCGGGCGAGCTCCGCCAGGCCGCGCGAGACGAGCGCCTTGACGGCCGCGTCGGAGCAATCGAGGCGCTCCGCCGTCTCGGCCAGCGTCAGGCCCTCGAGATAGCGCAGCCGCACGGCTTCCGATTGGCGCTCCGGCAGCTCGGTCAGCGCCGCGGCGACCGAGAGCGCGCCCTCGGCGCGCATCGCACGCCCGCTGGGGCTGGTCTGCTCGGCCGCGGGAGACGAAGCCAGGGGTTCCTCGCGCGCGCGCTTGTCGGCGAGGAGGGCGCGGCGCGCCTCCGCGAGCTTGAAGCGCGCGATCGCGACGAGCCAGCGGTAGAAGGCGGCGCTCCCGCGCGGCTCGAACTCGCCGATCTTGCGCGCCGACTCGAGCAGGGTCTCCT
>DATKBQ010000636.1:0-4223 GCA_035546375.1 Planctomycetota bacterium
CCAAGTCAGATGGCGACACACCGAGCAACTCGCGGTCGAGATTACCGTTCCGATGGTTGGCAAATATGCAATACCTCTGCAACGGTAGGCTTTGGCGCCCGGAAATGGGGTCGTGCAGCGTAGATGCACAGCGAGGCTCCGATGCCAACAAGAATCCCGAGCAGGGAAGGAGGGGCTAGGCGCACCTGCACCTCCTACCTACAAGGTCGCCACACCCCACGCGAGGGGGATGCCCCACTCGACCTGTCGCCCTGCCGTAGCGTTCCCACCTCGCAAAGGCGGGGCCACTTGGACGAGACTCGGGACAGAAGCCTGCCGGGGGAGCATGTTAACATTGACCTTACAGGGGACAATTCGTTGGGTCAAACGAGAAGTTCACGCTGGGTCCAGATTTCCATAAGTCTCTTGTTTCGCGTGGTTTACGAAGGATCCTCAAGTCCTGTCGTGCGTGTTGACTTGGGAGCTACCTGCCTCCAATTAGCGACGCCCGATGCCTCTGGTCCTCTCTAGGAGCTCACGGTAGCTCTGCGCCAGCTCCGGCTCCCCGCGCCGCTCGTGGGCCTGGATGAAGAGCTCCAGCGCGCGCAGGGTGTGCCGGCGGGCGAGGTCGGGGTTGCCGAGCGAGCCGTGGCAGCGCACGAGGGACTGGTGGGTCGCGATCTGCTCCGGCGGGAGGCGCAGCCGCTCGTTCAGGACCTCCACCGCGGCGGACAAGTTGCCCTGGCGCTCCAGCGCCTCGGCGCGCAGGTCGAGCACCAGGACGCTCCAAGGGTTTCGGCGCGCCAGGTCCTCGAGGGTCTCGGCAGTCTGCTCGAGCTTGCCGGCGCGCACGAGCGCGAGCGCGCGGTTGTACGCGGCCAAGTCCTCCAGACGCGGCGCCGGGCGGTCGAGGTCCTCGAGCGGCCCGGGGAACTCGGTCGACAGGCCGGCGGAGGCGACGTAGCCGAGGGCTTCGAGGGGCGCACGCGCGGCGGCGTCGACCTCTCGACGCGAATCGCTCGCGATCGCAGGAGCAGCGGCCACCGCGGCGATCGCTCGCCGGTAGCGCTCGAGCTCGGAGAGATCGGCGGCGACCTCGCCCAGCTCCTTCGGGTCTTCTCGGGGCCGGAAGAGCTGCGGCTGCGGCGAGTGCAGATACTTGGCCTCCGCATCGACCCAGCCGCTGAGCGGGCTCCAGCCGAAGGTCGTCCAGCCGTAGAACGACTCGAAGTAGACGCCGCGCCCGGCATCGGGTGAGCGGCGCCAGAGGCTCTGGCCGTCGAGGGCCGAAGGGACGGCGAGGCCCATCGCGTCGAGCAGCGTCGGGAAGAGGTCTGCGACCGTGACCGGCTCGCTGGCAACCTCCCCCGCGCGGTAGCCGTCGGCGTAGCGCACCAAGAGCGGCACGCGCAGCGTGGAGTCGTAGCAGAGCAGCGCGTGGCTCTCCTCGCCGTGGTCGCCGCGACCTTCGCCGTGGTCGGCGACGATGCAGAGGGTGGCGCGCTCGAGCAGATCCTCGCTCGCGAGGTCGGCGAAGAGATCGCCGAGCGCCGCGTCCATGGCGGCCACTTCCCCGAGGTAGGGATCGCCGCCGGCGCGCTCGAGGAACACCGCCGGCGGCTCGTACGGCGCATGGGGGTCGAAGAGGTGCACCCAGAGCAGGAACGGGCGCGATCGGTCGCGACCGCGCAGCCAAGCGCGGGCCGCGCGGATCACGTCTTGGGCCGGCCGGTCGCTGATCTGCTCGTGGAAGTCGCGTGAATCGGGGCGCGCGACCCACGGGTCGGGTTGGTTCCAGGTGTCGAAGCCCTGGGCGATGCCGTAGGCGCGGTCGAGGGCGAGGCTCGCGACGAAGCCGGCGGTCTGGAAGCCGGCGTCGCGCGCGAGCTCGGCCAGGGTGACGGCGGCGGGCGGGAGCGTCATGGGCCCGTTGCCGCGCACGGTGTGTCTCGGCGGGTAGAGGCCGGTGAGGATCGAGGCGTGCGCGGGCAGCGTCATCGGCGCGGTGGTGCGCGCCCAGTCGTAGCGGAGGCTCTCGCTTGCGAGGCGATCGAGGTTGGGGGTGACGGAGGGGCTCGCGCCGTAAGAGCCGAGGGCGTCGTAGCGGGTGGTGTCGAGCGTGATCAGGATCGCGGAGCGGGTGTCGACGTGCGGGCTGCAGGCCGCGAGAACGGCGTGGAGCGAGAGGGTCAGGAGCAGGAGCGCAACGCGCGCGGCCACGGCGGGGAATCTAGTCCAGGGGGGTCGGGGGGGCGAAGGTATGGCGCGGATGCGGGCTCCGTTGCAGGCGAGGCGCCAAGGCCGCGAGGAAGAGCACCACGCAGGCCAGGATCGCGGCGCCGACACCGCTCCGCACCCCCGCGGCGCTCGCGTGCAAGCCCATCCGGCCAACCATAGCGAGACTCCGCTCGCCAGGTCGGCCGACCGTCGCGGACGGCCGCTGGACCGACCGGTGAGTCAGTCCGTGCGGTCGCCGGCGCACGGCGCAAGGCCACGGGACCCTACCGCTTGCGCCGCCCGCCCGGTCGGACCTCGCGGCCGTCCGTGCGCAGGTAGCGCAGGACGCAGTCCTCGACCTGGTCGGCGACCGCGAAGAGCTCCACCTCGCGCTCGTGGCGCACTTGCAGATCTTTCAGCTCCTGGCCGTAGAAGCGCTGCAGGTGCTCGACCACTTCCGGTTGCGTGCGCACCTCGACCTTCGAGAAGCCCTTCAGGGTCAAGGCCGAGCCGAGCCGCCGCAGGGTCGCGCCGACGCGCGACTCCACCGTGCGGATCCGGCCGCTGCCGCGGCAGCGCGGGCAGTTGAAGAACAGCATCTTCGAGAGCCCGGGCCCCAGGCGCTGGCGGGTCAGCTCGAGCAGCCCGAACTGGGAGATGCGGCCGATCTTCGAGCGCGCGCGGTCCTGCGCCAGCGCGTCGATCAGCGCGCGCTCCACCGCGCGCCGGTTCGCCAGCTTCAGCATGTCGATGAAGTCGCAGACGATGATCCCGCCCAGGTCGCGCAGGCGGATCTGGCGCGCGATCTCCGCCACCGCGTCCAGGTTGGTGCGCAGCGCGATCTGCTCGAAGTCGAAGCCCTCGGAGCGCGTCTTGCCCGAGTTGACGTCGATCGCCACCAGGGCCTCGGTCTGGTCGAAGACGATCGAGCCGCCCGAGGCGAGGTCGATCCTGCGCGCGAAGATGCGCTCGAAGTCCTGCTCGACGTTGTGGGTGTGGAAGACCGGCCGGTTGCCCTGGTGGAGCTTCACCTTCTCCACGTTCTCGGGCATCAGCTTGGCCGTGAACTCGCGCACCCGCTCGAAGACCCGCGGCTCGTCGACCAGGACCGCCTCGGTGTCGTCGGTGAACAGGTCGCGGATCGTGCGGATGGCGACGTCCGTCTCCTCGTAGAGCGGCGCCGGGCCGCGGCCCAGCTCGAGGCGCTGGCCGAAGCTCTCCCAGAGCAGCATCAGGTAGTCGAGGTCGCGCTTGAGGTCGGCCTTCGTCGCGCCCGTCCCGGCGGTGCGCACGATCACGCCCATGCCGGAGGGGATCTCGAGGCTCTCCAGGATGCGCTTGAGCCGACGGCGCTCCTTCTCGTCCTCGATCTTGCGGCTGACGCCGGTGCGCGCCATCGAGGGCATCAGGACCAGGTAGCGGCCGGGGATCGAGATGTAGGTCGTCAGCGTCGGCCCCTTGTCGCCGATCGCGTCCTTGGTGACCTGCACGACGACCGACTGGCCCTTCTCGAGCAGCTCGGTGATCGGCAAGCGCGGTCGCGCGCGATGGCGCACGGCCCCGCGCTGCCCGCGCCGGCCGCGCTCGGTCTTCCCGGCCGGGGCCTCGGCGGCCGCGGGCTCGGTCGTGTCCTCGCCAGCCCCTCCATCCCCTTCGGCCTCGCCGACCTCGACGCCCACGTCGGGCTGGCTGGACTCCGCGTCCCATTCCTCGGGATCGACCTTGGCGGTCAGGAGCTTCTTCAAGCTCCAGTCGGGCTCGCCGTACACCGAGAGCACGTCCGAGGTGTGCAGGAAGCCGTTGCGGCCCTGGCCGAAGTCGATGAACGCCGCGCCGATCGCCGGCTCGAGGTTGACCACCTTGCCGCGGTAGATGTCGTTGACCAGCGACTTGTGACGCTTGACCGTCATCTGGAAGTCGACGATCTGGCCCTCCTCCACCACGGCGACGCGCGTCTCCTCGCGGTCGGCGGCATTGACCAGGATGAGATTCTTGCGCGCCGGGCGGCGCGGCGGAGCCGGCTCGTC
>DATKBQ010000637.1:0-7071 GCA_035546375.1 Planctomycetota bacterium
GCGACACCGCGGCGCGGCGCACGACCAGCGAGCCGAGCGCCGCCGCCGAGCAGGTACCCCACAGCAGCCAGATCTGCAGGTAGAACTTGAACACCGTGTTCATGCGGCCGATGTCGCCCGACAGCACCACGTGCTCGACCAGGGCCGAGAGCCCCAGCCCGATCAGAATGGCGAAGCACATCACCAGCACGGCGGGCTCGCGCGCGCGCTCGAGCGCGAGGGCCGCCGTCAGCAGGAGCGCCGCGGCCAGGAACGCCTCGAGCCGGAAGCCGGCGGCAAGGAGGCCACCGGCCGCCGCCGACGACGACAGCGCGCCGGCCGTGAGCACGGCGTCGCCGGGAGCGATCAATCGGCGCAGGCTTCGCAGCGTGCGCGGCGCCCGCGCGCGATGGCGCAGCGCGCAGCGCGTCATGCGGTGGAGGCCCCGCAGGCGCCGGCTCAGAGCGAGCTCCCTCACCATCCAGCTCAGGAGAAGCAGCAGGAACAGGCCGTGGATCGCGAGATACGCGGCGACGGGGGTGCGCGCGCCGGTCCAACGCATCGCCTCGGTGTAGGCCGACACGAAGGAATCGTGAAACGGGTGATAGAGGAGGCGGCCGGCGACCGCGACCAGCGCGACGCGCCAGCCGGCGCTCCACCAGGCCCGCGGAGCGAGCCATCCGGAACGAGACGCTTCCCGCAACAGCAGCCCCAGTGATAGCAGCAGCACAGCCAGCGGGTAGTCCCAGGTGTTGATCGCGTAGAGGCCTCCGACCGCGAGCGCGAGCAGCAAGAGGACGCAGGCCTCGTGCATCCAGGACGTGCTCGCAGACCGCCCGAAGGGATCGCCACGCCCGACTGGCGCGGTGGAGAGCGCCAGGTGGATCGCGAGCGCCAGCACGAGCAGCGTGACCGGCATCGCCATCATGTGCGCGTGCAGGTCCGCGAAGAGGAAAGTGAAGAAGGGGAACTCGGTGATCGCCGGCGGCTCCGTTTCGGGATGCGGGATCGCTCGGCTCGCGTTCCAGAACCACCAATCGTTCGGCAGCGGCCAACCCACTTCGGGGCGGCGCAGCTCGCTCGCACCCGCCACCGCCTGGGTGATGGCCTGTCGCGCCGGCACCTCCACCCCGTGCTGCGCGCCCCCGAGCTGCCGCAGCCCACGCACGACGAGCGCCGGCTCCGTCAGGTTCCCGACGCCAACCACCAGGAGGGCACCCGCCGTACCCCAGAGCAGCCGGCGGCGCAGATCGGCGCCGGCGGGCAGCTTCGGCCCCAGCGCGCTCACCAGCGCCGACGCGCCGCTCGACGCACCGGCCGCGGTGAGGGCGAAGAAGGTGGGGACGATCAGGTTGTAGGCGACGGCCGGAGCCACCCCGGTCAGCAGCACCGGAACCGCCGCCAGCACGAACCCGTAGTAGTAGTAGTTGATGTAGCCGCCGGCGAACCAGGGATCGTACGGCGGGAAGTAGCTGCTCTTCACCACCGCGTTGAGGTACGCGAAGTCCATCGGCTTCTCGCCGCCGCGGGCGGCGTGCCAGAGGTCGGGATTCTGGTACCGGCACCAGAGCAGGAAGGCGAAGAACGCCCAGAACACGATCTCCTGGCCGACCACGAGGCCACTTCGCTCGCGGAGGAACCCGATCAGCGCCCCGCGCGCCCGCCAGCCGAGCACGATCCCGGCGCCGCCCAGCGCCACGATCGCCGCCAGGAGCGTGGCGCGACTCCAGGGAGCCCACCGCAGCGAGGCGGCGAGCCAACCCGAGAAGCCCACCACCAGCAGGCCGACCGCCTTGCTCAGCATCCAGCCGCGGTCGGCGAAGCGGGGGAAGGCGAGCCAACACAGCGGGAAAGCGACCAGGCCCAGGAGCTCGAGCGCCGCGACCCAGACCAGGATCGGGTGCCTGGCGGCGAACCCGTCGGGGGCGAACAGGCCGCGGCGAGCGCCCTCGACCGCCTCCGCACGCAGCCCGGTTCCACCCGCGCGCTGCGCCCGCCGCAGCTCCTCGTCCATCATCAGCGTGCGGTAGTCGCGAGCGTCCCGCGGCGACAGGCGATCAATCTCGTCCCAGTCCGAAGGCTCGAGCAACTCGCGCGCTCGCTCGAGGCTCCAGTCCGCGGTCCGCACGAAGATCTGCACCCGGGGATGGTCGTAGACGCTCCACGCCTCCTCCGCCTTCTGGTCGGGGAACTCGATGCCGAGGAGGCGGGGATAGGACGTGAACTCGGCGACCCGGCGGAATCCGAGCTCGCCCGAGAACAGGTGCCGGTAGTAGCGCACCATCATCGGGTAGCGCATCGGCAGCCGGGGAATGCTGTCGTAGAGGCGGTTGCTGGAGAGCACGAGCACGTCCGAGCGATCCAGGGACTCGAGCGTGATCTCGAGCTTCTCGGGCGTGTCCTCGGCATAGTTGTGCATCTCGACGCCGCGATAGATCGAGAAGGCGTCCCTGCCCTCGAGACGAAGAGGCAGGGCGTCGTCCCACACCTCGTTGGCAATCGAGGCTCCCGGCGGCACGTTGGCGTAGATCCACTGCGATGCTCGGATGCGCGAGTGCGTGCGCCGGTAGATGCTGGTGAACGCCCACGCCCAGGCCAGCGTGCCCAGTACGATGGCCGCGCACACGGCGGCGGTGGCGACGCGCGGCCGTGAGGCGATGCTGGCGACCTGCCGACCCCGCCCAGACGACGCGCGCCCCCAGATCCAGAGCCTCGCGACCAGCAGCGCCGCGAGCACGCACAGGGCCGGATAGATGGGAAGGAAATAGCGCATCGACGTGACCCACTGCACGCCCTGGTAGCCGAAGAGAAGCAACACCCAGGACCAGGGGACGACGTGCTCGGAGCGGCCCCGGCGCAGCAGCTCGAATCCCGCCAGCGCGAAGCCGCCCCAGGCGGCGAGCCCGAGCATCGGGCCCAAGCCCCAGAGCCCCATGTTCTTCCAGGGGAACCAGGGGCGGACCCGGTCCGCCCACTGATGCCCGGGAGGGTAGTCGCGGGCACCGCTCACCAGCTCGCGCACCTCCTGCATGTCGCCCCACCACTCCGGGTTGATGCGCAGCCCGAGCGGACCGGGGCCGGCGAACGCGTACGGCTGGAGGACGCGAAAGAGGAGGAAGGCAACCGCGGCCGCTGCGGTCAGGCCGCCGAGGGCGTGCAGCGTCGCCCGCACGTGCGTCGGCGTCCGGCCGGCCGGCGCCACCGCCTCCTCACCCCGGGAAGCGAGGCGCCAACCGGCGGCCGCCACGGCGACCCCAGCCAGGACGACCAGGTTGAGCTTGCACGCCATCGCCGCGCCCAGCGCCGCGCCGAACCCCACGTACTCGCGCATCCGGCCGCGCCGCTGGATGCCGACCGCGGCCACCAGCGCCAACGCCACGAACGCATCGCCGAACGCGTCGACGGTGTAGAAGTGAGCCTGCTGGATGGGGAGGGCGGCGAGGGCGAGCAGCGCCGCCGCCAGCAGCGCGACGCCCGCACCGTAGAGCCTCCTCGCCAGCACGAAAGTGAAAAGGACGGTGAGCAGGCTCGCCGTCGCCGCCAGCACGCGCCCGACGATGTGGATGGCGCCGTAGCCCTCCATGCCCGCGATGCTCCCGACCAGCTTGGTGAGGAGGAGCGGGAGCGTGCCGTAGGCGTAGAAGCCGAATCCGCGGTTGTGCGGATTGAGCGGCGAGGATGGAGTCGCGAAGTACTCGCGCCACGACTCCGGAATCTCCAGCGCATCGGTGACCATGGTGAGGAAGCGCTCGTCCGGATGGAGATGCTGCTCCTCCACCACCTCCTCGCCGTCCGGGCCGGTCCGCACCAGGGCATCCCAGTGCAACCCGTCGAGCCGCAGGAATACCGCCAGGCCGAGGATCGCGACCAGCGCCGCCCAGGTCCGCCGTCGCCCGCGCGGCGAGGGCTGCTGGCCGCGGCGCGCGGGCCGCACCGTCGAAGCGGGACTCTCTCGAAACGCTGGGTCGCTGGAGGGCATCGAACGACAGGGCTCGCGCGAGCGAGTGACGCGAGATCCTACCCCACGGCCCGGCGCCCACTCCGCGCGGCGCCGGGAAGCGGACGGCGCTCAGCGCACGCGCGCCAGCGCGCACACGTTCACGGTGGAGCGGCCCTCCGGCTCTTCCATGCGATTACGGCGATCGAAGAGCTCGAACAGGCGCAGTCCGGCGTTCACCGGATTGAGCAGACTGCCGCGACGGCCGTCCGTCGCGTAGCGATCGGCGGCGTCGGCCATGCCCCGCGGCAGAACGCCGCCCTCGAGGAGCGGCTTGCCGAGCCCGTAGACCAGGTTGTGCAGGAAGGGGAACGAGTGATGAGTGAAGGCCCGCTCAGCCACCAGCTCGAGCCCCTGGGATGCGACCAGATCCCGCAGCTCGCCGCGCCGGTAGAGGCGCACGTGGTTGGCCCAGATGCCGGCCAGCGGGCCACTGCTGACGTGAGTGCCGAAGCAGGCCTCGAGCGACTTGTTGATGGGGTCCCACCAGAACGGATAGTCGGCGTTGGGCACCGTGATCGCGATCAGGCCGCCGCGGCGCACCACGCGGGCGACCTCGCGCAGGGCAGCGCCGTCGTCCGGGACGTGCTCGAGCACCTCCGAGAGGATCACCTTGTCGAAGGAGCTGTCGGCGAACGGAAGCTCCGGCAGCGAGGCCAAGACGAGGTGGATCCCGCTCTCGGCGCGCAGCGCCGTCCGTGCCCTGGCCACGATCGGCAGCTCGAGCTCGACGCCGAAGAGCTCCGCCGCCGACAGCTCGCGCAGAAAGCGCAGGTAGAACCCACGACCGCAGCCCGCGTCGAGCACCCGGTCGTCCGCCGCGGGCTCGAGCCACTCGACGATGGTGAGGAGCCGGCGCCGGACCGCCATGTCGGCCTCGATGGCCACCACGCGTTCGCCCGCGGCGCGATCAACCATGACGAACGGGGCGGACGGCCGCCGCCCGCGCCCCGCGAGCCGACTCGGCCGCGCCGCGCAGGTGCCGCTCGTAGCGATCGATGGTCTCCTCGAACGAGAAGGCCTCTTCGATCGTGGCCAGGGGCTTGCGGTAGGCATCCGGATCGTCGAGCACCCTGGCGAGCGCCTCACCGAGAGCCGCGGGATCGCCAGGCGGGACGATCTCTCCCATTCCCGTCTTGCGCACCACGATCCGCGCGCCGGGGATGTCGGTGGCGATCACCGGAGTGCCGCAGCGCATCGCCTCGACCTGCACCAGACCGAAGCACTCGGTGTCGCTCGGCAGTGCCAGCACGTCGCATGCGGCATAGAAGTCGGCGAGCTGCTGCGGGTCCTCCAGCAGCCCGAGGTAGCGCACGTGCTCCGATGTCGCCTCCACCAGCGCATGGTTGCGCCGCCAGAAGCTCTCGTAGGGGATGTCGTACTGCCCCGCGAACACGATTCGGGCGCCGGGGTGGCGCCGGTGCACCGTGGCAAGGGACTCGAGCAGCACGTCGGGGCGCTTCTCTTCGACGAAGCGTCCCGCATACCCGATCAGGCGGCTGCCGGCCTCCCCCAGCCACTCCCTGCGCAGCGCCGCCACGCGCTCGGGTCGTGGCGCGGGGATCCGGATCGGGGGGTGCACCACCGCGGTTTTCTCGCGGACCGGCTTCACGTAGTACGAGTGGTCGCGGTAGTCCTCGCTGTAGGCGAGGATGCGGTCGGCCGCGCGGGCGGCGATCTTGAAGAGCTGGAACGTGGCCCACTGCACGAAGCGGTTGACCGCTCCGAGTGGCAGCACCAGGTCCCCGTGATGGGTGATGACCAGACCGCGGCGCAGCCGGCGCGCCAGGATCGCCCAGAGCAGGGTCTCCGCCATCGGGGTATGGATGTTCACGACGTCGTGACGTGCGAGCAGGGCCGCCGCCGCCCAGGGGTAGGCCGGCATCACCATGCCGCGCGACACCCGGATCGGCGCCCACAGCCGCACCACCCTCACTCCATTGATGTGCTCCTCGTCGCGTGGAGTCGAACGGTCGTGACGCGCGGTGAGGACCGTCACCCTGTGGCCGCGGGCCGCCAGCGCCTCGGCCACGTACTGGGCGTGGAGGGTGAGACCCGTGCGGTGCGGCACGTAGTACTGCAGCGCCACTAGGATGTCCAGGCTGTCGTGCATGCGAGCTCCCCTGACGGCGTACTCTCCCACAACCCGCGCCCCGGCGAACGACATGAGCGCAGAGCCTCCTCTCGACGGGGAAGGGTCCGGCAGCGGCCCTGGAGCGACCCTGCAGAGGCCGGCTACAATCCCGCTCGCGTCGCCCCGAGGTCGCGCTGCGTATGGAACGGACCCGACGCCACCGCGAGAGCGATCCCGGCACCAGGGCGCGGCGGAGCGTCTCGCCGCCAGTGGTCAGCGCCTCACTTCTGGGTGCAGCTCTCGTCCTCTGGGCGGGCTGCGATCTGCCGCGGTGCGCGCGACCGCCGGAGCTCGACGCTCCACCGCTCCCCGCCGGTGCGATCGAGCCCCGGCCCGAGGCGCCCGGACCTCCACGCCCGCGCGCGGTGCACCGCCCCCCGGCGCCCGCCGTGATCGAGCCCGCCGAGCAGGAGCTCTTGGACCAGGGACGGGTGCGCGTGGATCTGGCGGCGGCCCGGGCATCCGGCGCGCTCCGCATCGACGCCAACGATCCGCTCTTCCTCGGACGCCTCGACCCCCTCTTCGACGGCGATCCCGAGACGATGGCCCGCACCGAGAGCATCAACCCGCTCCAGCTCACGCTCACGTTCGACCAGCCGCTGCGACTGGCCGTGGTGCGCGTGGTCCTCGCCGGCTCTCCGTACGACTGGCACGTCGAGCCGGTGGCCGGGGGAGAGCGCCACATCCTGCGCGGCGTACCCGAGCGGGTCTACTCTCCGATCCCCCTCCCCGAGACGGTCGAGACCTCGCAGATCCGCTTCGAGTTCCGCCGGCTCGAGCGCGACGACTACGTGCACGTCAGCGAGCTCGAGCTCTGGAGCGAAGGAGTGGAGTAGCCTCAGGGCGACCGGCGCCACCAGATCGCCGAGAGCGCCACGCCCCCGGCGCACAGCACCAGGCCGAGCGGAACGTCCCAGGGCAGGTACCGGAGCTCGATCTTGCGAGGCCCCGCAGGGAGCCG
>DATKBQ010000638.1:0-6319 GCA_035546375.1 Planctomycetota bacterium
GCCGGCGACCGCACGGCGCATCGCCGCCTGCTCCGCCTCGCCGACGAGCTCGTCCCCCTCGGCGGCGATCACGAGGAGCTCGCCGCCGGCATCGCGCGGCAGATCCTCGATGGAGACGGCAGTAGCCGGACAAAAGACCCAGCTCGCGAGCGCTCCCGCGAGGTCGCCGTACATCCATCTCGCGAATCGCGGCGCGACCGTGCGGGGGTGCACGGGAGCGACCAGGACGACCGCCGCCGGTCGCGCGCCGGCGCGCACGAGCTCGGCGATCGCGAGCGTCCCCAGCGAGACGCCGCGCACCGCGACTCGTCCCGGGTCGCCGCCGGCGAGCTCGACCGCATGCAGCCACATCGCTCCAACGTCGCGCGCGAGGTTGGCGGGCGAGCGCTCGCCGCCCGAGCGGCCGACGCCCGAATAATCGAAGGCGAGCGACGCGATGCCGAGGTCGGCCAGCTGCTCGAACGCTATGCCGTAGTTGGCCTGCCTCGCATCGACCGACGCGCCGGCGTCGAGCAAGTGCAGCACCAGCGGGGCGCCGGGGTCGCTGGGAAACAGGATCCCGCGCAAGGGAACGCCGGGGGCGGCCTCGATCTCCTGCGCGATCGCGTCGCGTGGAAGCCCGCGGCCGGGAGGCACGGGGCCACCCGGCTCGGGCGGCTGTTCGGAGCGTAGGATCACCGGCGGCTCGAAGCGCTGATGCGACCACGCCATGGCCGCGGCGGCGACCGCCAGGACGATGAGCGACGCGCGCGCGGACCAGCGCGTTACGCGGAGCGCCCGGCGCCCGGTGGCGACGAGCGACGGCGCTTCGCTGAGCCTCGGCGCATTCATCGTGCGGCAATCCTAGCCGACGCGACCGCAGAGCCCTCGCTGACCTCGATCCTCGGCCGAGCACCGACCGTCAGCCTGACGTCACGGTCCAAGCTGGCCCTGATCGCTGTGGGCCGCTGGTCGACTCCGGTCACGCCACGGGGCAGTGCGACGGCGTGTTCGCCCTCGACCCCAATGCCTCCGCCGCGGGACTGGCGGGGGGGCAACCCGGCCGGGTTCCTGTCGGTCCCCGGAACCAGCGTCGTGTGCCAGTGGTGGGGCCGCGATTCGCCGAGCACGCTGAGCTTCCTGAGCGACGCGCTGGAGTACGTCGTCCGGCCGTGAAAAAGAGGGCGGCCGCCCCTCCCCTGCCGGGAAGAGCGGCCGCCGGTTGGGATCAGGTGATCACTTGCGGAAGGCGACCTGCGTGTTGACCAGGTTGCCGATGCAGCGGCCCTGCTCGACGCCGCGGTCGATGGCGGGGCGGAAGTGGATGCCGGCGTAGAGGCGCGAGATCGCGGCCTCGTCGGCGGCCTCGAAGAAGTTGTCGAAGCTGCGCGGCGGGAGTGCGAGCGCCGCGTGGGTGTCGTCGACGAACGCCACGTTGCCGAGCAGGTCGGTGAGCACCTCCGCGGCGGCGCCCGACTGGACCGAGTGGCCCGAGGTGTGCTCGGGGAAGGGCGGCGTCGGGATCGTGCCGACTCCGCCGATGGCGGGCGCGGTGATCCAAGCCGGCGCGTTGAGGCCGTTCGGGTCGTGGATGTAGGTGATCGGCCGCAGGAGGTTGTAGAAGTACTTCATGTCCCAGCAGGAGATGAAGGCGTCGGCGGTGGCGATTCCCACGCGGCAGTAGGCCTCGGCCGCGACGTCCAGCTTCATGGCCTGCTGGCCCGCGCACTGCGAGACGATCCGCAGCCAGTGACCCGGGGGCGTGCCGGTCTGGCCGGGGTTGTCCGCCCAGAACTGCGCGATGTCGATCTGCTCCTGCGTCAGGTTGTCGACCACGTCGCGCACCTCGACGGCTTCGAGGTAGAACTTCGATCCCGGCTGCTCGGAGTACGGAGTCGGAGGCAGCGACGGGCACTCCGCGGCGTACAGCATCACGAACGGCCGCAGCTTGCCCCAGCAGGGCTGCAGCGGGTTGGCGAAGGCGGGCGGCGTCTTGACCCAGAAGCCCGGCCCGGTCGGGATCGTGTACGGGCAGTTGTTCCAGACGTCGAAGCCGTCCCCGAGCGACCAGTCCGTGATCGCCGCCGCGACGTCGAGGCCGCGCTGGATCGAGCGGTCGAGCACCGCTTGGGAGACGAGGGCGGCGTACTGCGCCTCGAGCTGCGCCTCGAGCGCGTCGATCGATTGCAGCACGCTCGCCGGCGCGTTGGCGAACAGGTGCCGCAGGACCTGCGCCACCGCGGCGTTGGCGACGGCCGGGAAGTGGTGCACGCCGGCGCCGATATCCGGCAGCGGGTCGAGGCCGTTGAGCTGGCCACCCAGGCTCTGGTGCTGCGGCATGCCGGGCACGACGGACTCGTAGAGCGCGACGCCGCTGTAAGCCGCCGCGCGCGAGGCGACCGGCGGAGAGAACGAGCTGTCGCGCACGCTGTCGTAGAGCAGGTCGAGCCAGGCGACGGCTACGTCGGCCGGGAACGATGCCGTCGGCTTGGATTGGGCGGGCTGCGAGCTGCTGCTGCCGCTGTGGTGACACGCGCAAAGGAGCGCCAATCCGGCCGCGAGACTCGTGCGGGCGAAGGAGCGTTTGGACGGGCTGAGGGACATGGTGCGGGCTTTCCTCGGAATCGGTTGGTGTGCTTGGCGGCGCGAAACCAGGCCGCCGGACCCTGGGGCGATGACGAGCACATGTTACAACGGTTCTCGCGTGCAAGTCGGCTGCGCGAAGGCATGCACTCGAGCGCGAATGCACTTTGCAAAGGCCGCGATGCGCGCAATCCTTACGAGTGATGCGCAGGGAATACGATTCCGATTGGGGAGGGCGGGCCGGAGGGGCGCGCGGGGCCGTTTTCGTCTTGATCGCCGCTGCGGCGCTCATCGCCGCGATGAGCTGGTGGGTCGGGGATCGCAGCTCGGCGGAACCGGTTCCCGCCGCGCCTTCCCGAGCGGTGGAGCTGCCTTCGCGCGACGCGGAGCTCGCGGCGCCGGCGATCGAGCGCGACACGATCGGGCCCGAGCCCGGCGGCGACGCTCAGTCGCCGGCTTTGCCTGAGCTCGCGAGCGGTCGCGGTCGACTGCGCGTGCGCCTGGCGGGTGACGCGAGCGGCGAGCGCTGGTTCGTCAGCCTCGCGCCTTGGCGCCTGCACCTGCAGGCGCCGCCGGGATCCGTGCGCCAGGAGCCTGCGCCGGAAGGCGCCGTGGAGCTCGTGATCGAGCTTCCCTTGGGCAGCTATGCCGTCCGCGCGATCGCAGGGTCGCGCAGCTCGCACGTCGTCCGCGCGGACCTCTCGCAGGCTGCGCCCGAGGCGGCGCTCGAGCTGGCGCTGTTGCCCCTGGTCGAGGTGCTCGGCACCGTGCTGACGTCGGTGGGGGAACCGGCCGCCGATCTCCAAGTGTTCGCCGAGGACGCCGCGGGCCAGCTCCTGGCGACGTCGCCCACCGACACCCTGGGGCGCTTCCAGCTCCCGGGGCTGCCCGCGGGCCCGTGCCGGATCGGCGTCGGCTCGCCGGCGGGAGCGATCCTGCCGCGCTTGGAGGTGGAGGCGCGCGCGCCGCGCCTCGTCGTCGCCGAGCCCATCGCGCTGCCGTCCCTGGCCGAGCTCGCGATCGAGGTCGTCGATCCCTCGGGCACGCCGGTCTCCCTAGCCCCGATCCACGGCTGGCGCGACGGGGGCGGCCACTTCGCGCTGAGCGCCGACGGCTCGGGAGCCGCGACGGCGCGGCATCTCCTGCCCGGGCTGTGGCGCGTCCACGCGGAGTCGCCCGGAGTGGGCCGCGGGAACCGGCACGTCGAGCTCGCGGCGGGCGAGACCGGCCGCATCGGCATCGTCCTGCGCGAGAAGCCCTGAGGCGCTCCCGCTCGGCGCGGCGCGGTCAGCCGCTCGCCGAGCGCAGCTCCTCGTCGGTGATCGCGTGCTTGCGCAGGTAGTAGCCGAGGTTGCGCGGGTCGATCCCCAGGAGCTCGCAGGCCTCCTTCTTCTTGCCCCGCGTGACCGCGACCGCCTTCAGGACCAGGCCGCGCTCCAGCGCGTCGAGGTTCTTGCGCAGGTTGAGCTCTGCCGGCGCGCGCGGCTCCGGCGGCGGCGCGTTGGCCTCGAGCAGGTCTCGCAGGAGCTCCGCGCGCAGCGGCTCGGCTCCGGAGATGATCGCGGCGCGCTCGAGCACGTTCGAGAGCTCGCGCACGTTGCCCGGCCAGTCGTAGGAGGCGAGCACGTCCAGGGCTTCGCCGCCGAGGTCGACCGGTGCGCCGAGCGCACGGGCCCGCGGAAGCCGGTGGGGCCGCTCCAGCAGGTGCCGCGCGATCTCCGCCAGATCCTCCTTGTGGGCGCGCAAGGGCGGCATCTCGATCGGGAAGACGGCCAGCCGGTAGAGCAGGTCGCGCCGGAAGCGGCCGGCCTCCACTTGGGCGGCGAGGTCCGCGTTGCTGGTCGCGATCACGCGCACGTCGGCGACGCGCACACGCGACTCGCCGAGGGGCTGGAACTCGCCGGTCTCGAGCACGCGCAGGAGCCTGGCCTGCGCGCCGGGCTGCAGCGCCCCGACCTCGTCCAGGACGAGCGTGCCGCCCTCCGCCTCGGCGAAGCGGCCGCGCTCCTCGCTCGGCGGCCCCTCGCCGGACGGCCCCTCGGCGCGCTCGCCGAGGAACACACGTTCGAAGCGTTCGCCGAAGAACACGCGCTCGAAGCGCTCGGGAGGCAGCGCGGCGCAGCTCACGCGCACGAGCGGTCCGCGGGCGCGGGCGCTGGAGCGGTGGATCTCCTCGGCCGCCAGCTCCTTGCCGGTGCCGCTCTCGCCGGTGATCAGGACCGTCGCTTCCGTCGGGGCGACCTGGCGGATGGCGGCGCGTACGCTCTCCATCGCCAGCGAGCTGCCCACCAGCTGGCGCGAGACCTGCCGGTCCTGGACTTCGGAACGCAGGCTGGCGACCTCGCCCACCAGCCGGCGGTGCTCGGCGGCCCGGCGCACGAGCACGGCCAGCTCCTCGGGATCGACGGGCTTCTGCAAGAAGTCGAAGGCGCCGGCCTTGATCGCCTGCACCGCTTCGCCCACCGTTCCGACGCCGGTGATGACCAGGATCGGGATCGCGGCGCCGAGCGAGCGCGACTCCTCGAGCAGCATCATCCCGTCGCCGGAGGGCATGCGCAGGTCGGTGACGATCACGTCGACGCGCTTGCGCGAGAGGAACTCGATCGCCGCGCGCGCGCCGTCGACGGCGTGGGGGCGCATGCCCTCGGCCTGCAGGACCTCCGAGAGCGAGTCGCGCACGTAGGCCTCGTCGTCGACGACGAGCACCTCGATCGCCTCGCCCGAGCGCTGCACCATGTCCTCTCCGATCATGCCCGCGCCTCCGGCGAGCTGGCCGATCGGACGGCTCCGCCCTCGGAGCGCACGCGGGCGCGTGTCCAGGGCAGGCTCAGCGTGAAGACCGCGCCGCCTGCAGGGTCGTTGCGGGCGCTCAGGGTCCCGCCGTGGGCCTGCACGATGCCGTAGGAGACGGCGAGCCCCAGGCCGGTGCCGCGCGTGGTGGTGAAGAAGGGGTCGAAGATGCGGTCGAGGACCTCAGCCGGGATGCCGGGGCCTTGGTCGCGGACGGAGAGCTCGAGCGCCCCGTCGCCGCCCGGGCGGTCCGCGCGGATCCGGATGCGGCCGCGGTGCTGCATGGCCTCGCCGGCGTTGAGCAGGAGGTTGAACACGACCTGCTCGAGCCTCCCGGCGTCCCCGACCACCCACAGCGGCTGGTCGAGGCCCTCGGCCAGGACCTCGACCTCCTTCAGCTTCTCGGAGTAGCCGGCGAGCTTGCGCGCGCGCTCGACCACCCGCGCCAGGTCCGCCTCGCCCAGCTCCGCGCTCGGCCGCGCGAAGCGCAGGAGGTCGCGGACGATCTCTCGGATGCGGCCGAAGCAGTGCTCGACCATCTCCAGCCAGCGGCGGCGGTCCTCCTCGGGCGCGTCGGCCCGCTCCAGGAGCTTGAGGTAGTTCGCGATGGCTTCCAGCGGGTTGTTGATCTCGTGGGCGACGCCGGCCGTGAGCAGTCCGACCGAGGAGAGCCGGGCGTGGATCGCCAGCACCTGCTCGATCTCCTTCTCGCGCGTGCGGTCGCGCAGCGAGACCTGCACCAGGAGCCCGTCCTCGACCTCGATCGCCGCGCAGCGCGCGTCGGCGACGACGATCCGGCCTGCGCGGCCGCGCAGGTGGACGTCGCTCACCGAGAGCGCCTCGCCGCGCGCGAGCGCCGCGCTCTGGACGGCGGACTCGAGCGGGTCGCGGTCGGCGGGCTCGACGAGGTCGTGCAGCGAGAGCGGCTCGCGTCCGCCTGCGGCGCCGGCAGGTGGCAGGTCGAGGG
>DATKBQ010000639.1:0-5988 GCA_035546375.1 Planctomycetota bacterium
GGGGTGACGAAGAGCCGCTCACGCGCCACCCCCTCGGCCTCGAGCATGCGTGCGAGCACGCCGCTCACCGCACACACCCTGTCCGCGCCCGTGAGGACGTGGCGCTCCACGCGCCGGGCCAAGCGCGGGAAGGCGAGCCCGCGCGTGCGCGAGAGCTCGAGCACCATGGGCGAGTTGACCTCCAGGACGAGCGGCTTGCCCAGGCGCCGGGCGGCCTGGAGGCCGGCCACGTTTCCGAAGGCGTAGCGCTCGTAGAGGAAGTCGATTCCGCGGCGGCGGCCCTCGGCGACGAGCTTCGGCCGCGCGTAGCTCGTGTAGGCGTACTCGGCCAGCTCGCGCGCGAAGCGAGGCATGTGCGCCAGCGCGCCCCGTCCGAAGTGGGCGCCGCGGCCGGCGGCGGACCCCGCGCGCCGCTCTTGTTCCGCGCGGCGCACCAGCGCCACCTCGAAGACCTCGTGTCCCTCGGCCGCCAGCGCGCGCTGCATGGCGCGGATGTGCACCGCCTGGCCGTCCTCGGCCTGCGTCCGGTGGTGGTAGAGGATGCGCAACACCAAACCGCCGGGTCCTGCTCCCACGGGAGGCTTCAGGAGCGGCCCGGCACTGGGCGGAAGCCGCCGCGGCGCGGGAGGCGGTCGAACCCGCGCCGCTGGTGGGGCACGAGGTCCGCCGAGAGGCCGGGCACGGTGCGCGGCGCGTAGCTCGCCATCTCGCGCCACGCGATGGCCTCGAAGGCGATGACGATCGCGACCAGGTGGTAGAAGAGGTCGAAGTCGGCGCGGTTCAGGAACGTGCTGCCGGTGACGAAGGCCACCAGGGTGGTCTCGAACATGGTGGCGTAGTTGATGATCCAGCTCGTGTAGTAGTGGCGGCGCGCCTCCCGGCGCAGGCGCCACAGGCTCCAGAAGGTCGCGCCGATCAGGAACAGGTACAAGCACAGCGCGATCGAGCCGTACTCGGCCCACACCTGGAGGTAGGCGTTGTGGGCCACGCGGATGCTCTCGTGCTCGGCGCCCGACGCGTATTGGCGGTAGTTGCGCTGGAACATGTTCATGCCCACGCCGAACAAGGGCTTCGCCGTGGCCATGTTGACCGCCGTCTTCCAGGCCGCGATCCGGCCCATGGCCGAGCCGTCCTCCTCGTAGTCGCGGATGCTCTTGATGCGGTCGATGTACTCGTCGGGCACCACCAGGAGCGCGGTGACGCCCAGGACACCCGCCATGGCGATGGCCAGGGTGCGGTTGCGCGAGCGCCAGACCATCACGGCCACCACCGCGGCCAGCGAGAGGAAGCCGCCGCGCGAGCGGGTCATGATGATCGTCAGGATGCTCAGCGGGATCATCAGGAACACGCCGCGGCGCAGGACCTTGCTCTTCTCCGAGCGCCCGATCTCGAGGAGCAACGGCAAGCCCATGCAAAGGGCCAGCGAGAAGGCGTTGTTGTCCTCGAGCATGCCGCCCGGACCCTGCAGCACTTCACCCGCGCCGAAGGTCAGGACCCCCACCAGCCCGACCTTGACCGCGTAGAAGCCGAAGGAGAGGGCGATCACCCACATCAGGACGCGCAATTGCCCGGTGCGCACCAGGACGGCGGTGGTGAACAGCGCGACGCCGATGATCTTCACGAACTCGACGTAGCGGTTGAACTGGGCCCGGTTGTGGAACTCGTTGTCGTGGGGGCTGCCGACCAGGGCGCTGATCCCGACCACCACCGCGAGCAGCACCATGGCGTGGCTGCGCAGGGTCGGCAGGTAGGAGCGCGCCTTCCCGGAGGCGATGTAGCCGGCGACCGTGACGGCCGCGATCAGGAACGACCAGCGCTGCTGGCGGGCGAAGCCCCAGGTCAGGTCCTGGGGCCGCATGTAGGCCAGCCACGAGAAGGTCAGGACGCCGATGAAGGGCCGGCGCCAGACCACCGGCAAGAGGCCCAGGATCACCAGCGTGAAGACGAGGTCGCGCAGGTTCATCGCTCGAGCGCTCGCGCGCTAGAGGGGGCTCAGCGCGGCTGCGCCGGCGTCATCTCCTTGACCAGCGCCGGGCCGAGGTCGTTGCGCGGCTCGCCGCGCAGGTCGTCGATCAGCTGCGTGACGCGCGGGCCGAGCAGCGCCGGCCGGGTCTGGTAGGCCCAGGTGACCCACAGGATCGTGCCCACCAGGACCAAGGTCGAGGTGCCGCCGACGGCGCGCTGCAGGAGCGCGCTCCGCGCCTCGCCGCGGGTCACGATGCGGTTGATCGCCCCGAGCACGGGCACGGCGAGCGAGCGGCTGACGTCGCCCACGCCGCGGAAGGCGTTGCGGCCGAACTCGGCGGCCAGCGCGCCGGCGAGCCCCACCCCCAGCCCGATCGCGAGGGCGGCGCCGATCAGGATCAAGACGTTCGGCGAGGTCGGGAACAGCGGCGGGCGCGCGTCGGCCATCAGCTCGAAGGGGTTGGTCTCGGGACGCGAGATCACGTCCACGAACTGCTTCTGGCCCACCCACCGCTGGAAGGTCGTGTCGTAGGCCGCGCCCTCGACCTGCACCTGGCGATCGAGTTCGGCCACCTCGCGGAGGATCTCGGTGCGCTCCACGTGCCGACGCCTGAGGTCCTCGAGGCTGGTCTCCAGGCTCGCGATGGTCGCCTCCAGCTCGCGGATCGAGACCTCCTTCGCCTGCACCTGCGATTGGAGCTGGTCGCGCTCGGGGTTGCGCACGAACCGCTCCTCGGTGCCGCCCGGCCGTGCGGTGCCGAGCAGACCTATCTTGAGCCGCTCGAGCCTCTCGATCTCGAGCTCCGCCTTCTTCCAGGACGAGTGCAGCGGGGTGATCCCGACCTGCTTCTCGCGCTCCTGGAGGATCTGCGTCTCCAGCATGGCCAGCGCGTCGTTCACCTGCACGCCGGCGACGGCGCTGGACTGGGGCACCTCGGTGGGCGTGTCGCGCCACTGGTCCTCGAGCAGCTCGAGCGCCTGCTTCTCCGCTGCGAGCTTGGTCCGCGCGGTATAGAGGCTGCCTTCCTGCTGGGTGAGCTGGGTGAACAGAGGGTCCTCGTCGCGCTGCCGCCCCGGCCCCGGCGCCTGCTGGGTGGCGGAGAGCCCGTGCTCCTTCTTCAGCTCGGTCGACGCCCGCTCGACGTCACGTAGGCGCAGCTCGGTCTGCGTGAGCTGCTGCCCGAGGGCTTGCTGCGCCGAGCGCGCGGTGTTACGGAAACGCTCCAGGACCTCGTTGGTGTAGGTCTGGCGCAGCGTGTTCACGAAGTCGGTCGCGCGCTGGGCATCGCGCCCCGTGTACTCGATGGTGAGGAAGCTCGAGCCCCGATTCTGGGCCGTCACCGGGATCACGTTGATGGCCGCCGTGACCCGCTCGAGGTAGAGATCCTGCATCTGCGACGGCAGCGCGAGGTAATCGGGCCACTCGAGCCGCTCGATCACCCGCCGGACGCGCTCGCGCGCGCGGATCTGGATGCGGGCGACGGCGACCTCCTGCTGCAGGAGGTCCGGGCTGACGCCCTGGCCGGCGATCGGCAGCGGCGCGTCGCGCACCTCGATGATCGTCTGGACCTTGTATTCCTTGGGCAGGAGCACCGCCAGCGAGATGCCGCAGGCGAGCACGACGACGGCGGGCAGCGCGATCTGCCAAGCGCGCTTCTTCAGGATCGCGAGCAGCTCCTGGAGCTGCCCGAGGCCCTGGCTCTGGGGTTGGACGGCCACTGGGATTCGCCTCGCCGGGTACCGAGCTAGAAGACCGGCCCCTGGCGGTTGAAGTTGTTGCGGGTGAAGATGAAGAAGGCTCCGCCGAGCTGGTTGATCACCTCGGTGATCGGGAAGATCAGGCCGGAGAGGAAGTAGCCGAGCTCCGCGAGCATGGTCGGCGGCACGTAGATGATGTCGCGCTCCTGCACGTGCACGTTGAAGGTCGAGTCCCCGCGGTCGAGCATGTCGCTGATGTTGACCGGGATGATCAGCGGGTCGCGCGGGTCGGCGCGGATCAGCCGCACCCGGCCCAGGTTCGCGGTGCGGTCGTCCGGCGTGGCCTCCATGACCGCCTCGAACACCGTCAGGTCGCCGGGGAAGGGCTTCGAGCCCCGGGCGGCCACCTCGCCGAAGATGAAGTACACCTTGCTGGTCGCCGTGTTCAGCTTGATCGCGATGTCGAGCTGCTCGTAGTACGGCGTGTACTTCTGGGTCAGGAAGGCCTCCAGCTCGCTGCGCGTCTGGCCGGCGATGTGCACGGCGCCGATCTCGGGCAGGACCACCGTGCCGTCGATCGCGACCGTCTCGGTCAGGTCCAGCTCGTCGTGGTAGGCGTCGAAGATCGAGATCGAGTCCCCGATCGTGACGTAGTTCTGCTCCTCGGCATTGCCCGTGTAGCGGTTGCCGAAGCCCTTGTCGTTGAGGTACTGCAGGAGACGCTTGTCGGGGGCCGTGCTCTTGCAGGACGCGCACAGGACGAGGAGCGCGGCGAGGGCGAGCAGGCGTGCGGTGGGAGCGGTGGTGGTCATCGAGGACCGATAGGCTCGGGGAGGGCTCGGGGGGTGCTCGTGGGGGCTCGGGCGCAGGGCCGCCCCGGCCGGGGGCCGGAGAGGGATCGACCGGGGCGCCCCGCGGGGTTGAACGCGCTCAGCCACCGTACTGCCGGGCATAGTAGTCGCGGTAGGCGCCGTCCCTAACCCGCTGGAGCCACACAGGATGCGACCGGTACCAGGCGATGGTCAAGGGCAGGGCGCGCTCGAAGGCAAAGCGCGGCCGCCAGCCCAGGCTGCGGGCGATCTTGGTCGCGTCGATGGCGTAGCGCCGGTCGTGGCCCGGCCGGTCCTTGACGAAGCGGATCAGGCCCTCGGGCTTCTCGAGCGAGGCCAGGATCAGGCGCACGACCTGCAGGTTCGCCCGCTCGTTGTTGCCGCCGATGTTGTAGACCTCGCCCGGGACCCCGCGCTCGAGCACCGTGAGCAGGGCCTCGCAGTGGTCCTCGACGTAGAGCCAGTCGCGCACGTTCATGCCGTCGCCGTAGACCGGCAGCGGCCGGTCCTCGGCGGCGTTGGCGATCATCAGCGGGATCAGCTTCTCGGGGAACTGGTCGGGCCCGTAGTTGTTCGAGCAGCGCGTCACGATGCCCGGGAAGCCGTGGGTGTGGCACGCCGCGCGCACGAGCAGGTCGCTCGCCGCCTTGCTGGCCGAGTAGGGCGAGCTCGGCGCGAGCGGCGTCTCCTCGGTGAAGGCGCCCTCGGCGCCGAGCGAGCCGTAGACCTCGTCGGTCGAGACGTGCACGAAGCGCTCCACCCCCCGCGCGCGCGCGCAGTCGATCAGGACCTGCGTGCCGACCACGTTGGTGGTCACGAAGGGCAGCCCCGACTCGATCGAGCGGTCGACGTGGCTCTCGGCGGCGAAATGCACGAGCGAGACCGGGCCGCGATCGCCCGCGGCGGCGAAGGCGCGTTCGACGTCCTCGGGCCGGGAGACGTCGCCGTGGACGAAGGCATAGCCCGCTCGCCCCTCCAGCTCGGCCAGGTTCTCGAGGTTGCCGGCGTAGGTCAAGGCGTCCAGGTTGACGATACGCCAGTCCGGCCGCTCGCGCGCCAGGAGGTGGATGAAGTTGGAGCCGATGAAGCCGGCGCCGCCGGTGACCAGGACGCACTTCGTCATAGGGGCTCGACCTCGAGGTAGTCGGCGAGCGCGCGGCGCCACGGGGCCAGGGTCCGGCCGCGCAGCCGAGCCAGGCGCGAGGCGTCGAGCACGCTGTAGGCCGGACGGCGCGCGGGACGCGGGAATTCGGCGCTCGCGCAGGGCTCGAGCACGACGTCGGAGAGCCCGCAGTCCGCCAGCACAGCCGCTGCGAGGCCGTGCCAGGAGACCGCGCCTTCGCAGGCCGCGTGGAACACCCCCGCGGCGCCGCTCGCGAGCACGTCCCACACCGCCGGCGCGAGCTCGAGGGTCGTCGTAGGGGAGCCGACCTGGTCGTCGACCACGCGCAGGTGCCCGCGCTCGCGCGCCAGGGCGACGATGGTGCGCGGGAAG
>DATKBQ010000640.1:0-9873 GCA_035546375.1 Planctomycetota bacterium
CTTCGCCGCGCGCTCGAGCGAATCGCGGATCGCCTGGTCGAGGGCGTCATCGTCCGCATCGCCCACGATGCCCAGTGCCATCGCGCAGCCCTGGCGCACCTCGGGTGAAGCCTTCCCGCGCGCGTCGAGCCCGTCGATCAGCGCTGCGCCCACCGCCTCGCGGTTCTCGGGCTCCGCTCCGCGGGCCAGCCGTGCCAGGGGAACGGCCGCTTGCGCGCGAAGCCGCGCGTGGCGCTTCGGATCCTGCAGATACGTGCTCAGGAAGCCGATCTGGACGCTGCGGCAGAGATGGTCGGGCCCGGACGGCTGGCCTCGTTGCGAAGAGGAACAGCCATCGACCGGCGAGAGGCCCAGCGCGATCAGACAGGCGACTTGCAGGTCATAGGGGGCCGTCGCAGGACCGCGCAGGCACTCCAGGAGCGCGGCCGCCGCCTTCTGGCGGCCCGCTGCGCCGCCGCGCTCGGCGGCGAGCCCGAGTCCTAGCGCCGCCATCGACTGCAGTCGGTAGTCGATGCCCGGCCCTGGCTGCGGCCCGTCCGCGCTCGGGCTGGCGAGCAGCATCTTCGCCAAGAGATCGATGCGGTCGGTCCGCCGCGCGACCCCCAAGGCGATTAGCGAGGCCTCGAGCAGCTCGGACGGCCCGCGCTCGAGGTAGAACTCGACGGCGCTCGCGCTGTCGACCCCGCGCGGCCTGGCCCAGCTCGCCTCGAGCCGTGACAGCGCGAGCAAGAGGGCGCGCAGTACCTGGCGGTCGTGCTCCGCGCCGATCGCTCGCTGCAGGGATGGGAGGACGCGCTCGCGCACGGCTGACTCGCTCAGTCCGCCGCCGGCGATCCGTTCTCCGCGGCCGAGGGAGAACTCCCCACCGCTACCGGTCTCGGGGTCGATCGCATCCATCCGCGCCCGCAAGCGCAGGAAGCCGTCGCGGTTGAAGCGCCACCAAGTCTCCCAGCCCGACGTGTCCGTGAGCCCCTTCCACTCCGGCGTCGCCGGAGGAGGCAACGGCTCCGGCCACGATGGCGCCCCGCCACCGGTGATCGGTCCTTCGGGCGTCCCTGGGGGCTGCGGCGCGACCGGGTTGGGACTCGAGGGCTTGCCCGGCGCAGGGCCCGCAGGGCCCGCAGGGCCAGGCGCGCTCGGCTGTCCACCCGCCGAGGGCCCGCTCCAGCCGCCGGAGGCCCCGCCTCCGGGTCCCATCGGTCAGCCAGAGCCAGGCGGCGGCGGAGAGGTAGGCCGTGAGCCGCGAGCACCCTGAGACGGCGGATGAACTCCAGCCGCGAGCGGGGCGAGGACCAGTAACGCTGCGAGTGCCGCGACCTTCACGACCACCTCCCTCGGTGAACGACCACGGCGTGGGTGGCAACTTCTGCGCCGGCGACTCTGCACCGCCCCTTGGGGGCCCCGGAGGGGATCGGCGAGCCTTTGCGCGGGTAGGGATGAGCGTTTTGGGGCGGGCGCGCGCGTTCGGAATCGCTCAGCGCTACCCGGTGGGATGGCGTGGAGGAGCGAAGGTCGATTCAGCCTGCCCTTACAGCCCCCTCTCCCTGGGAAGGAGAACCGGCAGGGCTCCCACTGGTGGTGGATTTTCCACCAGTTACTGGTGGAAGTTCAACCACACCGTCGACGAACGGGCCTCCGGCGGCTCTCGCTCGCTTTACCGGTCCAGCTCCCCGCCGATCATGTTCACCGACCCGAAGGTGGGCACCACGTCGGCCATCATGCCCCCGACGATCATCTGGGGCAGCGCCGACATGATCGCGAAGCACGGCGGCCGGACGCGGACGCGGTACGCGCTTTCCGACCCATCGCTCACGACGTAGAACCCGAGCTCCCCGTTGGCTCCTTCTACCGGGAAGTAGACCTCGCCCTTCGGCGGCCGGATTCCGTGCCCCATCATCACGAGCTTGAACTGCTGCATGAGCCCTTCGATGTTGCCGTAGCCGTCCTCCTTGGGGGGCAGGACGACGCGCTTCTCGCCGGTCGCGATCGAGAGATGCTTGTCGCGGCCCGATCCCTCGAGCGTCGGACAGGCCACGGCGCAGCCGCCTTGGATCGCCGCGATGTTCCCGACCTTCGCGAGATCCACCATCTCCGCGGCCGGGATCGGCCGGCCGGTCTCGACGTCGACCAGGATCGGGCCCGGCGGGATCTCGCGCAGCGCTTGCTCGACGATGAGCATCGACTGCTCCATCTCCTCCATCCGCACGAGGAAGCGGTCCATGTTGTCGCCGCGGCTCCCGACCGGGATCTCGAAGGACAGCCGGTCGTAGACCGCGTACGGGCAATCCTTGCGCACGTCGTAGTCCGCTCCGGTGGCGCGCAGGAACGGCCCGGTGATCCCGTAGGCGATGGCGTCGTCCGCGGAGATCACGCCCGTTCCCTCCACGCGGTCGACGAAGATCCGATTGCGCTCGAGGAGCTGCCGCGACTCGGCGAGCACCTTGCGGGTCTCCTTGAAGGCCTCGAGGCAGGGCTGCACGAAGTCGTCGGGCAGGTCGGCCTTCACGCCGCCGACGCGGCAGTAGGTGACGGTCAGGCGCGCCCCGGTCACCTTCTCCACGAGATCCCAGAGGAACTCGCGGGCCTTGATCATGTAGAGGAAGACGGTGAAGGCCCCGAGCTCCATCGCCGTCGCCCCCACGCAAGTGAGGTGATCGGTGATCCTCGAGATCTCCGAGAGGATCACGCGCACGTAGTGGCAGCGCTCGGGGACCGAGATCCCGAGCAGCTTCTCCACCGCCATGCAGTAACCCATGTTGTTGATCAGCGGGGAGACGTAGTTGAGGCGGTCGGTGTAGGGGATGACCCCGTTGTAGTCGACGGTCTCCGCCATCTTCTCGAAGGCGCGGTGGAGGTAGCCGATCTCCACCTCGGCGTCCTTGATCTCCTCGCCATCGAGCTTGGCGACGATGCGGATGATCCCGTGCATCGCCGGGTGCGCCGGGCCGATGTTCAGGAGCATGTCGCGCGTCTCGAGCTCGTTGATTTCGGCCCCGGCCGCCGCGGACGCCGTCGGGTTCGGAGTGGTATCCATCGGCGCTAGTTCACCGGCCCGATCAGCGGCTGACGCTTGTTCACCGGGTAGTCCTTGCGCAGCGGGTGGCCTTCGAACCCCTCGTACATGAGGATCCGCTTCAGGTCCGGGTGGCCGCGGAACTCGATCCCGAACATGTCCCAGGCCTCGCGCTCGAGCCAGTTGGCGCCCGGCCAGAGATCGGTGAGCGAATCCACGCTCGCCTCGGATTCTTCCACCGGCACGACCAGCCGCAGCCGGTGCTTGTGCGCCGTGGAGAAGAAGTGGTAGACGACCGCGAACCGCGACCGGCCCGGGGGTCCGGGCCAGGGATCCGGGTCGGGTATCTGCGCAGGCGAGCGGACGCCCACGCCGGACGAGGAGAAGAAACCCAGCGCCGGCTTCTTGCCGAACGTGGAGTAGTCCACGGCGGTCAGGTCCATCAGGAAGTTCATCCCCAGCGCCGGAGCTTCTTTCAGGTAGCGCGCGACCTCGACCAGGAACTCGCTGCGCAAGACAAGGGTGGCGTCGCCCCTCCAGGCGTGGGATTGGGTCACCGCATCCGGGAAACGGCCCTGGATGGCCTCGATCAGCTCGGAGGGGTTCATCCTTCCATGATCTTGGGGCGAGCCTCGGGCGCGGGCCGTACGCCGCTCGTGTGCTGGTCCTGGATCTTCTGCTGCAGCTTGATCAGGCCGTCGAGCACCATCTCGGGCCGCGGTGGGCAACCCGGGATGTAGACGTCCACCGGCATGATCGTGTCGATCCCCATGACCGTGGCGTAGTTGTCGTAGAACCCTCCCGTGCAGGTGCAGACGCCGAAGGCGACCACCCACTTGGGCTCGGCCATCTGGTCGTGGATGCGCTCGAGGACCGGCGCCATCTTGTGGCTGATCGTGCCGACGACGAAGAGCACGTCGGCCTGGCGCGGCGAGAAGCGCGGGAAGCCCGCTCCGAAGCGGTCGACGTCGTAGTGCGAGCACGCGGTCGCCATGTACTCCATGCCGCAGCACGCGGTCACGAACGGGTACTGGAAGATCGAGAACTTGCGAGCCCAGCCGATCGCCTCGTTCAGGCGGCTGGTCAGGAACGACGGTTGACGCTGCATGTCGCTCGCACCCACGTTCATTTCCATTCCAAGGCGCCGTTGTCCCAGGCGTAGACGAAGCCGACCATCACCACCCCCAGGAAGATGCCCATCTCGGTCAAGCCCAGGACCCCCAGCTCGCGGAAGCACACCGCCCAGGGGTAGAGGAACACGAGCTCGACGTCGAACAGGATGAAGAGGATCGCGGTCAGGTAGAACTTGATCGCCAAGCGCCCCATCGGCAGGGAGAAGGGGTCCTTCCCGCACTCGAAGGGCGCCAGCTTGACCGCCGTCGGGTGTTTCTTGCCGAGCGTGGAGCTCAGGATCACCATCGCCCCGGCGACGGCGCCGGCCATGACGAAGGTGACCGCGATGCCGGCGTACTCGCTCATCTTTCGGCTCCTCTTCCGAGGTGGCGGGTGAGCCTCGCGCTCACGGCGGCACCGTCCAGGGGGCGAGGCTGCCGGGCGAGATTCCTCCGATCAGGGTGACCAGCGCGGTCACGGCCAGGGCGGCGGAGACGGTCAAGGGGAGGCGCGCCGGGGCGGCCTGCTTGGGCTCCTTCATGTACATCTGGACGGCGATGCGCATGTAGACGAAGGCCGTCACGACGCTGCAGACCACGGCCAGGACCGCCAGGGGCACGTGGTCGGCGCGCACCGCGCTCTGGATCACGACGAACTTGGCCGCGAACCCGGCCGTCGGGGGGATGCCGGTCAGGGCCAGGAGGAAGATGAGCATCAGAGCCGCCGTTCCAGGGCGTTGCGCGGCCAGGCCCTGGTAGCCGTCCACGCTCTCGCCTCGCTCGCCCAGCGCGATCACGACGCCGAACGCGCCGAGCGTCATGAAGACGTAGAAGCAGGCGTAGGTCATGGTCGCCGAGGCTCCCTCGGGACCCCCGGCGATCAGCCCCAGGAGGGCGTAGCCCGCGTGCGCGATGGAAGAGTAGGCCAAGAGCCGTTTCATGTCGGTCTGCGAGAGGGCGATGATACTCGCGACGACGATGGAGAGGCCCGCGAGCCCGGCCAGGATCGCGCTCAGCGTCCGCGCCTCGGAGTCGAACGCGACCAGAGCGACGCGCCCCACCGCCGCCAGGCCCGCCGCCTTGGATCCGGCGGCGAGGAAGGCCGCGACCGGCGCGGTCGCTCCCTGGTAGGCGTCCGGAGCCCAGGCGTGGAACGGGACCGCAGCGATCTTGAAGGCGAGCCCCGCCGCGACCAGTCCCATGGCGGCGATCAGCAGCGGGTCGCTCCCGCGCCCGCGCAGGGCCGAGGCGATGCCTGCGAAGTCCGTGGTGCCGGTGACGCCGTAGGTCAGGCTGATGCCGAAGAGGAGCAGCGCGGAGGCGAAGGAGGCGATCAGGAAGTACTTGACCGCCGCCTCGTTCGAGGCCGGATTCTCCACCTGGATCCCGACCAGCACGATGGTGCAGAGCGTCATCAGCTCCACGCCGAGATAGAGGGTCAGGAGGTCGAGTGAGGAGACCGCGAGCATCATCCCCGTCGAGGCGAGCAGCAAGAGGACGTGGTACTCGGCGCGCGGGATCCGGTCCCGGTCGAGGGTCTTCGCGGAGAGCAGCGCGGCCAGCGCCAGGGATGCGGCGATGAGCACCTCGAAGAACCGCGAGTAGCCGTCCACGGTGATCATCCCGCCGAATCCGCTCGCGCCTTCCGAAGGCACGACCCAGATCGAGGCCGCGGCGGCGGCCAGGGCGGCGACGACCGTCCCGACCAGCGCGATCGGCGCCGTCTGGATCCGGCGCGCCGCGAGAATGAGGACCAGCGCCATGCCGACCAGGATCAGCTCCGGGACCAGCAGGGTGAGGTCGGCCGTCGTCGGGCGGTTCACGGCGCGCCTCCCCCGGCCAGGAGCTCGGCCACGGGAGCGTGCAAGTACGAGAGGATCCACTCGGGGTAGAGGCCCAGGACCACGGCGAGCAGGGCCAGGGGCGCAAGAATCGCCACCTCGCGGGCGTCGAGCTCGAGCGCGAGCCCCGCCAGCCCCGGATTCGTCTTGCCCATCGCCACGCGGTAGTACAGCCAGACCAGATAGGTCGTGCCCAGCGCGACACCCCAGATCGCCACGGCACCGAGCCAGAACCGGGTCTCGAAGGCTCCGCCGATGATCAGGAACTCGCCGACGAACGAGTTGAGCCCGGGGAATCCCGCCGCGGCCAGGCAGAAGAGCGCCAAGAGGGTCGAGTAGACGGGCGCGGCCTTCGCGAGCCCTCCGTAGTCCGCGATCTCGCGCGTGTGCGTGCGCTCGTAGACCATCCCGACGCACAGGAAGAGCGCCGCGGAGAGGATCCCGTGGTTGATCATCTGGAGGATCGCGCCCTCGACCCCGGCCTGTCGAAGGGTGAAGATCCCGAGCGTGACGAAGCCCATGTGGCTGACGCTCGAGTAGGCGATCAGCCGCTTGACGTCCGTCTGGGTCAGGGTCACGTACGCGCCGTACACGATGGCCACCACGGAGACGACCAGCATGGGCACGAGGAAGCGCTGGACCGCGTCCGGCAGGATCGGCAGCGAGACCCGCAGGAAGCCGTAGGCGCCCATCTTCAGGAGGATCGCGGCGAGGATCACGCTCCCCGCGGTCGGCGCCTCGGTGTGGGCGTTCGGGAGCCAGGTGTGCACCGGGAACATCGGCACCTTGACCGCGAAGGCGGCCAGGAAGGCCGCGAAGAGCCAGTACTGGTGCCCGGGCTCGATGGCCGCCCCGGCCAGCGCCTCGAGGTCCAGCGTGCCGCAGAGCCGCTGCAGTGCGATGATGCCCACGAGCATCAGGACGCTCCCGGCGAGCGTGAAAATCAGGAACTTGATCGACGCGTAGACCCGTCCCGGCCCTCCCCAGACGCCGATCAGGAGGAAGACGGGGATGACGATCAGCTCCCAGAAGACGAAGAACAGGAACAGGTTCGAGGCGGCGAAGAGCCCGATCATCGCCGTCTCCGCGACCAGCAGCGCGACGTGGAACTCCCGCAGCCTCGTCCGCACCGACGTCCACGAGGCGGCGACGCACAGGACGCTCAGCACCGAGGCCAGGAAGATGAACGGCAGGCTGATCCCGTCGACCCCCATGGCGTAGGCGATGCCCCAGTCCGGGATCCACTCCGCCGCCTCGACGAACTGCAGCGCGCTCGAGCCCTTGTCGAAGCGCCAGTAAAGCGGAGCCGCGACGACGAGGGTCGCGAGCGTCGTGGCCAGGGCGATCCAGCGCACGAACCGCTCGCTGCCGAGGAACAGGACCAACGCGGCGCCCGCGAGCGGCAGGAAGGTCGTCACCGTGAGCACCGGATAGTCGATCATCGCGCCAGGATCGCCAGTACGACGAGGACCAGGATGCCAGCCGCCATGAACAGCCCGTAGTGCTGGGCGTGCCCGCTCGCCGTGGTCTTCAAGACGCGGCTCAGGGACAGGGTGGAGCGCCCGGCGCCCACGATCGCGAAATCGACGGCCTCGTCGAGCCTGCGCAGGATCCTCGCGACGCCGAGGACCGGCCGGCGCACGACGAGCTCTGAGAGCTCGCCCACCATGCCCGACTCGAAGCGCGCAAGGGGCCGCTGGACCCGCCGCATGAAGAGCGCCGCGCCGCGCCGGTAGAACCAATCCGTGTCGAGGCTGATCGTGGGCACGGGATCGAGGTGCCTGAGCAGCAGGAAGAAGCCGAGCGCGGTGAAGCTCAACAGCCCGAGCGTGCTCGTCACGTGCTCGAGGGTGTACGGGACGTAGTCGACCGGGTTCGGAAGCTGCCGATACAGGAGCCCGGGGAACACCCCGATCACCACGCAAGCGAGCGCGGCGAGGGCCATCGCCGCCAGCATGTTCCCCGGCGGCTCCGCGCCTCGAGGCTCAGGCCGGCCGCCCGACGGCTTGCCGAAGAACATGTAGTAGGGAAGCTTGAGGCCCGTGTGCAGGAACGTGCCGGCCGAGGCCAGCGTGAGCATGAGGAATATCGCCGCGCGGTGGGTCTCTCCCGCCGCGGAGACCACCATGGACTTGCTCACGAAGCCGCTGAAGAGCGGCACGGCCGAGATGGCGAAGGCGCCGACCATGTACAAGCCGAGCGTCCTCGGCATCGTCCTGTAGAGACCGCCCATCTCGCTCAGCTTGCGCAGGCCGGTCACGTGCAGGACGGCGCCGGCCCCCATGAAGAGCAGCGCCTTGTAGAGGATGTGCGCGAAGGCGTGGGCCGTGGCGCCGTTGATCGCCAGCTCGGTCCCGATCCCCACGCCGCAGACCATGTAGCCGACCTGGCTGATGATGTGGTAGGCGAGCAGGCGGCGCGCGTCGTTCTCGAGCACGGCGTACACGACGCCGTACACGGCCATGACGGCTCCCAGCCACACGAGCAGCTCCGTCCCCGCGAAGGCGCGGATCAGCGCGTACACCGCCGACTTGGTCGTGAAAGCGGTCATGAAGACCGCGCCCGTGACCGTGGCCTCGGCGTAGGCGTCCGGCAGCCAAGCCCCGAGCGGGGGAACCGCCGCGTTGAGCAGGAAGGCGCCCAGGATCAGGCCCCACGCAAGACCGCCGGAGGAGGCCCCCATGTCGCCGAAGGCGAACGACCCGGTCTGGCTCCCGTGGAGCACGATCCCGGCCAAGAGCGCGAGCCCGCCGACCACGTGGACGAGCAGGTAGCGGAACCCCGCCGCCACCGCGGACGGCTCGCGGCGCTGCCAGACGAGCAGCGTCGATGCGACCGCCATCAATTCCCAGAACACATAGAGCGTCAGCAGGTCGCCCGCGAACGTCACGCCGAGCGCGCTGCCCGCATAGGTCAGCGCGGCGATGTGCCTGGAGTCGTCCTCGACGTGCAGCGCGAAGACCATCCCGATGCAGGCCATGAGCGCGAACACGATGGCGAAGACCTGGCTCGTCGCGTCGACCCGGCCGAGCACGAGCTCCTGCCCTAGGACGCGCACCACGCCGTGGGTTCCCGGGCTCGACGTCAGGCACAGGATCAGCGCCGCAACCGGCAGGAGGACCATCGCCGCGCGCTTGATCCGGCCGCGCAGGAGCGGCAACGCCCACGCGCCGAGGACGAGCACGAGCCCCGGATGGATCCAACCGAGCGTCATCGGCGCGCGCGCTCAATCGTCATAGTAGTCCTCGCGCCGCATGAGCCACGCCTTCCCGATCCACTTCGACACGACGATGATCGCGACGCAGGAGGCGAACCCGTAGAGCGAGCCCCAGCCCGGGAAGCGCTCGAAGCGGAAGTGCGCGTGATCGGCGCCGAAGACGAGCGGCAGCAGGATCTCGGCGGCGAGCACGAGCGCCAAGCTGGCGTAAGAAGCGCGCCGGAGCCGCGAGAAGCGGACGGGATCCTCCAGCAACCGCTCCAGGGAGATCACGGCACGGCTCCCTTCGCCAGCTCCAGCACGGGGCCCGGGAACAAGCCCAGGACCAGGCTCGCCGCAGCGGTGATCGTCAGCGGCACGACCATCCAAGGAATCTCGCGGACGGGTGAGGCGCCGCTCGGGAGGGTCGGCTCCTTCTCGAAGTAAGCCTTGTAGACGATCGGCCCGAGGTAGGCCGCGCTCAGCAGCGAGCCGGCGAGCAGCACCCCGAGGTAGACCAGGCTGTGGCCGTCCACCGTGCCGAGCGCCAGGTTCCATTTGGACACGAAGCCGCTGGTCAGCGGGATGCCCACGATGCTGAGCGAAGCGAGGGCGAACGCCCCCATCGTCCACGGCATGTGCCGGGCCAGGCCCGACATGCGGCTGATCTCGGTCTGGTGCGTGGAGACGTAGATCGAGCCGGCGCAGAGG
>DATKBQ010000641.1:0-6742 GCA_035546375.1 Planctomycetota bacterium
GGAAAGCTCGTCCATCGCATCGATCGCATGGCGGTGTTCACCCCCTACCTGACCTATCGGACTTGCCTGAGCGTGCTGGAGAAACACCCGGCGTATCGCCCGAGCGCGCCACCCGCCGAGGACTCGGATCCGTCGTCGGCGGAGGCACTGATCCGCCACGGGCGGTTCGCACACGCGCGCAGAGCGCTCCCGAAGCTCCCCGAGGGAATTCGAAGGCTCCTCGAGGCGCGCATGCTCGCGCTCGAGGGCGACCTCGCCGCCGCCGAGGAGCAGGTGGGAACGGAATCGCTCGACCCCGCCGCGGCGGCGCTGCGCGGCGAGATCCTCGTCCGCACGGGGCGATTCCGCGAGGCGGCGGACCAGCTCGCGCCGCTCGCCGAGTCGCTCCTTCCCGAGGGCCGGCTCCACCTCGCGCTGGCCGAGCGCGCGCTCGGGCGTGAGGCCGAGGCGCGCGCCCGACTCGCCGAGCTGGCCAACGGTCGCACGGACGGACCGATCCGCGCGCAGGCGCGGCTCTTGCTCGATCCGAGCGGGCCCTTCCCGCGCGAGTGGATGACGCTGAGGCCCTTGGATGTCGATCCGCTGCTCGCGACGACCGAGTCGGGCGCGGCCCGCAAGACACCTGTCGACGACGCGGTTCGCTACCTGCTTTCGCAGCAGGCGGACGACGGATCCTGGCCCGAGCCCTATCACCGTTCTGCGCCGTCCTCCGCTCGAGCCTCGGACGTCGGCTACGTCCTCCCGCGGACGGCGTTGTGCGTGTCCGCGCTGATCGCTCACCAAGGCCGCGTGCGGGAGGACCTGCGCGCTCCCGTTCTCGAGGCGATCCGGAAGGGATCCGACTTCGTCGAGCCGTGGGGGGAATCGCCTTCGGCCGCCGTCTGGCACCTGACCTACGCGCTCCACTTGGAACTGCTCCGTTTCCCCGACCGGGAAGTGGAGGACCAAGCCCCTGCGCGGGCGCGGATCGAGCGCATCCTCGGCCGGATCGCCGAGACCGAGCACGGCGGCGGATGGACGTACACCGCGCCGCCGCGCCTCCACACCTTCAACACCGCGCCGATCCTGCTCTTGCTCTGCCGAGCGCGGGGGCTCGGCTTCGAGGTGGACGAGGCGCTCCTCGGCCGCGCCGCCGATTTCCTGGAGAGGAACCGCGTCGAGAAGGTCAGCGTCTTCCACTACGGCCCGTCCATGGAGCACATGACGCCGGGAGACGGCGCACAGGGGCGTTCCTCGTCCTGCCACCGCAGCCCGCTGTGCGAGCTCGCGCTGGCGGCCTGGGGCCGACCGAGGGCCGGCGAGCGGATCCGCGAGGCCCTGGAGGTCTTCTTCGAGAACCTGGCAGCCTCCCGGAGCACCGCGAAGATCTTCGAGAGCTACGTGGACCCGCCGTCCATGCAGGACTCCTACCGCTTCTTCTTCGGCACCTGGTACGCCGCCCGGGCGATCTCGCGGCTGCCGGCGGCGACTCGGGCGAAGCACGCGCTCCGGCTGCGCGAGCGCGTGCTCCCGCTGCAGGAGATCGACGGCTCCTTCGCCGATTCCCTGATGATCGGCAAGTCGAGCTCGACGGCGCTCGCATTGCTCACGCTCGCCGAGCTGCCCTAGAGATCGAGCTGCGGTGGCCAGCGTCGCTCGCGGCGCAAGCCGTCACCCGCGCGACCCGCCGGCTCGGCTTGACCCCGGCCGACGGGTAGACTACGCACCTCCGGTGCGGCGCGCGTGCGCCCGACACCACGACCCGGCCCCCGCGGGCCCGAGATCCAGCGACAGGAGGAGACATGGACACCCGGCGCGAGCTGTTCTCCGACCGCCGCCGCCGCGAGCTCGAGGAGCAGCTCGCCGATCGCTTGAGGGAGGGGCCCGTCGAGGGCTGCGAGCAGTACGAGGACGCCGATCTCGAGCGCCTCCTGCGCTGGCTCTCGGGCGCGAGCGCGGACACCTCGGGGATCCGCGCCCCGGTGCGCGGCAGTGATTTGCAGCGGCTCTTCGACCGCATGGCCGAGGAGGACGCCGCGGGGCGCTGAGCCGGCAGGGGCTCGCCCAGGCCCTCGGCGCGGCCCGGAAGGATGTTTCCGGGGCCCTGCCCGTCGTACGCTTACGGCGTGGCCCAGGGCGAGCGCAGCTTCTTCGACCTCTACGCGCACGGCATGGCGCGCGTCGCCCTGGCCGTGCCGCGGCTGGTCTTGGCCGATCCGGCCGCGAACGCGGCCGAGGTCGAGCGCCTGTGGCGCCAAGCCGGTGACGAGGGAGCCGTTCTAGCGGTCTTCCCCGAGCTGGCGCTCTCGGGCTACTCGATCGACGACCTGCACCAGCAGCAGGCGGTGCTCGGCGGCGTGCGCGAGGCGCTCGCCGACCTGGCGCAGGCGACGCGCTCGCGCTCGACGATCCTGGTCGTCGGCGCGCCGCTGCGCTTCGACGGCCGGCTCTTCAACTGCGCGGTCGTGCTCCACGCCGGCCAGGCGCTCGGCGTGGTGCCGAAGAGCTACCTGCCGAGCTACCGCGAGTTCTACGAGAAGCGCCAGTTCGCCGCGGCGCGCGACGCCCTCGCCGGCGAGGTCGAGCTCCTCGGCCGGCGCGTACCCTTCGGCCCCGACCTGATCTTCCGCGCGCGCGGCCGCGACGACTTCGCGCTGCACGCCGAGGTCTGCGAGGACGTGTGGGTCCCGCTGCCGCCCTCGAGCTGGGCCGCCCTCGGCGGCGCGACGCTGCTCGCCAACCTCTCCGCCTCGAACGTCACCGTCGGCAAGTCGCTCTACCGCCGCCAGCTCGCCGCGAGCCAGTCGGCGAAGTGCATCGCCGCCTACCTCTACGCCGCCGCGGGACCGGGCGAGTCCACCACCGACCTCGCCTGGGACGGCCATGCGATGGTCTACGAGAACGGCCTCCTCCTGGCGGAATCCGAGCGCTTCGCCGAGGCGGGCCAGCTCGTGCTCGCCGACGTCGACCTCGAGAAGCTGGTCCAGGACCGCATGCGCATGACCAGCTGGATCGACTGCGCGAGCGACCACCGCGCCGCCCTGGCGCGCCTGCGCACGGTCGAGCTCGACCTCGAGCTGCCCGCGGCTTCCGTTCCGCTCTCGCGCGCCGTCGAGCGCTTCCCCTACGTGCCCTCCGACCCCGCGACACGCGACGAGCGCTGCCGCGAGGTGTACCAGATCCAGGTCTCCGCCCTGGCGCAGCGCCTGAGCGCGAGCGGCGTCGAGAAGGTCGTCGTCGGCGTCTCCGGCGGCCTTGACTCGACCCAGGCCCTGGTCGTCGCCGCGCGCGCCATGGACCGCCTCGGGGCCCCGCGCCGATCCGTTCTCGCCTACTCGATGCCGGGCTTCGCGACCTCGCGCGAGACCCGCGCGAACGCGCAGTCCCTCGCCCGCGCCCTGGAGGCCTCCTTCGAGGAGATCGACATCCGCCCCGCCTGCGAGCGGATGCTGAGCGACATCGGCCATCCCTTCGCGCGCGGCGAGGCGCTCTACGACACGACCTTCGAGAACGTGCAGGCCGGCGAGCGCACGAGCCACCTCTTCCGCCTCGCGAACCGCCACGACGCGCTGGTGGTCGGCACCGGCGACCTGAGCGAGCTGGCGCTCGGCTGGTGCACCTACGGCGTCGGCGACCAGATGTCGCACTACGGCGTGAACGCCTCGGTCCCCAAGACCCTCGTGCGCCACCTGATCGAGTGGGTCGCGGAGCGCCGCGAGGCCGGCGACGACGCGTCCGAGGTCCTGCGGCGCATCCTGGAGACCGACATCAGCCCCGAGCTGGTCCCCGGCGACGACGACGGCGCGCCGAGCCAGAAGACCGAGGAGCTGATCGGCCCCTACGAGCTGCACGACTTCAGCCTCTACCACGTGACGCGCCTGGGGTATGGGCCCGCCAAGGTCGCGTTCCTCGCCGCGCGCGCCTGGGCGCGGGACGTGCCCGGCGCCGATCCCAGTGGGGGCGGCGGCGGCGGCGCGTACTCGATGGAGGAGATCCTGCGCTGGCTCGAGGTCTTCCTCGACCGCTTCTTCCGCACCAGCCAGTTCAAGCGCTCCGCGCTCCCGAACGGGCCGAAGGTCGGCTCGGGCGGCTCGCTCTCGCCGCGCGGCGACTGGCGTGCGCCCTCGGATGCGGGCTCGGGGCTGTGGCTGCGCGAGCTCGAGCGCACACGCGCCTGGGTCGCGCGCTCGCTCCCGGGCTGAGCGGGCTATCCTGCGCGGGCAGCGCCGCCGGCCTCGGCCCGAGCGCGCTCGGACGATGCCCACCCCGCAGGCCTGGGAGAGCTTCGCGCACGCCTCCGACGTCGGCGTCCGCGGGCGCGGCGAGACGCTCGAGCGCGCCTTCGAGAACGCGGCCCTCGCGCTGACCTCGGTGGTCACCGACCCCGCGCGCGTCGCGGCGCGGGAGAGCGTGCGCATCGAGTGCGAGGCGCCCGACCTCGAGCTGCTCCTCGTCGACTGGCTCAACGCGATCGTCTACGCCATGTCCGCGCGCGGCGTGCTCCTCACGCGCTTCCACGTCGAGCTGGACGGGCTGCGCTTGAACGCGGAGGCCTGGGGCGAGCCGCTCGACCCGGCGCGCCACGAGCCGGCGGCGGAGGTGAAGGCCGCGACCCTCTCGGGCTTGGAGGTCTCGCGCGGGGATGGCGGCGCGTGGACGGCGCAATGCGTGGTCGACGTGTGAGGAATCTCCTCCTCGGCCGGCCGCAGGCTCCGGGGTCATGGACCTCTCGCTCCTGACGCGCCTGGAGGACTGCGCTTGGAGGCTCGAGCCGCGCGGCAGGATGCGCGTGCCGGCGGTGGTCTACGGCGACGAGGAGCTGCTCGCGGAGATGGACCCCAGGGTGCTCGACCAGATCGGCAACGTGGCCGCCCTGCCGGGGATCGCCGGCGCCGCGTACGTCATGCCCGACGCGCACGTGGGTTACGGCTTCCCGATCGGCGGCGTCGCGGCTTTCGACCCCGATCGGGGCGGCGTGGTCTCGGCCGGCGGCGTGGGCTTCGACATCTCCTGCGGCGTGCGCGCCCTCACCACCGGCCTCGCGCTCGCCGAGCTGGAGCCCAAGAAGAAGGAGCTGGCGGACCTCCTGTTCCAGAGCGTGCCGGCCGGCGTCGGCGCCGGCGGACGGATCCGGCTCGGCGCGGCCGAGGTGGACGACATGCTCGCGGGGGGCGCGCGCTGGGCGCTCGAGCGCGGCTGGGGCGAGCCCGCCGACCTGGAGCGCACCGAGGACAAGGGCTGCGCGCGGGGAGCGCGGCCGGAGCACGTCTCGCAGCAGGCCAAGGAGCGCCAGCGCGAGCAGGTCGGCACCCTCGGCTCCGGCAACCACTACCTCGAGGTGCAAGTGCTCACCGAGGTCCGCGACCCTAGGGTGGCGGCGGCCTACGGCCTGCGCGAGGGCGAGGTCGTGGTCAGCCTGCACAGCGGCTCGCGCGGGCTCGGCCACCAGATCGGCACCGACTACCTGCGCGCGATGACGCTCGCGGCGCGCGAGCACGGGATCGAGCTTCCCGAGCGCGAGCTGGCCTGCGCACCGGCGCGATCCGAGATCGGCGAGCGCTACCTGGGCGCCATGCGCGCCGGCATCAACTGCGCGCTCGCCAACCGACAGGTCTTGGCGCACCTCGCGCGCGAGGCGTTTGCGAAGCTCTTCCCCGGGAGCGAGCTTCGCGTCCTGTTCGACGTCTCCCACAACACCTGCAAGTTCGAGGAGCACGAGCTGGAGGGCGAGCGCCGCGCGCTCTTCGTCCACCGCAAGGGGGCGACGCGCGCGCTCGGCCCGGATCACCCCGAGCTGCCCGAGGATCTGCGGGCGTGGGGCCAGCCGGTCCTGATCGGGGGGAGCATGGGCACGGCCTCGTACGTGCTCGCCGGCACGCGTGAGGGCGGCGAGCGCTCCTTCGCCTCGGCCTGCCACGGCGCGGGGCGCAGCCTCAGCCGCAACGAGGCGTCGCGCCGCTTCGGCGGCCGCGAGGTGGTCGACCAGCTCGCGGCGCGCGGGATCCTGATCCGCGCCGGCTCCAAGCGCGGCATCGCCGAGGAGGCGCCGGGCGCCTACAAGGACGTCGCGCGTGTGGTCGAGGCCACCCAGCGCGCGGGCTTGGCGCGCATCGTGGCGCGGCTCGAGCCGGTGGTGTGCGTGAAGGGCTGAGCGGGGGGCGGAGCGCGAGCAGAGAGCACGCAACGCCGGTCCGCGGGGCTCCCCCCGAGTGCCCTGCCGTCTTGCGGGCTCCGCCCATTGTGATCCTGACGACTTCGGCTACCCTCAGGACCTCGGCGCCCACTAGGAGCGCCTGTGCTACCCCCCCTGGCAGGCGAAGACCTTCTTCTTCGTGAACTTTCGTCGCTTGCGACAAGTGCCCCGAACCCGTGACTCGCATGCATCGGGCCCCCCGACCGCGCTCCTCGAGTGCGACCGCCGGAGTCAGCCGCGCAGACCGCCACGGGATCGAGCGCTCAGCGGGCTTCCTGCCTGCAGGGGATTCCACAGGAACGACACCCAAGACCTCCAGCCAAGATTGAAGCCATGCACAAGTTGAAACGACTCACGTATCTCTCCGTGCCGGTCGTGCTGGCTCTCGCCGCCAGCGCCCAACAGTCGGACACCGCACCGACCCTCTCGACCGGCCCGACGGCGGCCGTCAAGGTCGCCCGCACCGGCGGCGGCATGCAGAACGGATCCGTCCTGCTCTTCGACAACGGCACCTGGATCACGCAGACCGGCGTCGGCGCGGGCGGCGCGGACGTCAGCGAGATCGAGGCC